>JAGBFZ010000145.1 GCA_018110855.1 Oscillospiraceae bacterium | reverse complement strand
TGATCGCAGGAGAGGGACTTGCAGGTATCCTCATAGCCCTCCTTGCAGTTTTCGGTATAAGCGATGCACTTGACCTGTCGGATATATTCTCATTCGGAAATGCAGGAACGGTAATACTCCTTGCGGCGATGATAATCCTAATTTACAGAGCGGCTTCAAAAAAAGCAAAAACGGAATAAAATTTAACGGGTATCGGGCTGAAAAATTACAGCCCGATACCCGAATTTTTTTATATTGCAAAACCCGACAAACTATGCTATAATGTTCTGCAAAGGGAAATTATCAAATGTGAAAGCAGGAATAAGCTTGAAAATCAAAGATTTTCAAACTTCCGAGTTTTGTTTCTTCGGCTGTCGCCTCGATTTGCTGACGCAAACCACAAAACTCAGAAAGGAATGATCATAAAAATGTTCAAAATACTTATTGCAGAGGACGACAGAGAGCTGCGGCTGCTGTTTCAGAGAGTTCTTACCCGAAACGGTTACAATGCACAGGGAGCAGCGGACGGCAGTGAAGCGCTGGAAATGCTTGACAAGGAGTATTACGACCTGATAATCTCCGATGTGATGATGCCCAAGGTTGACGGCTACGAGCTTGTACGCTCCCTTCGTGACGCAGGGATAAACACCCCTGTTCTGATGATAACCGCCAAGGACGCATATGACGATATGCGTGAGGGCTTTGTATCGGGAACGGACGATTACATGGTAAAGCCCGTTAATGTGAACGAAATGGTGCTTCGGGTGGGAGCGCTGCTGAGACGTGCGCAGATGATAAGCGACAGACGGCAGACCATAGGCTCCACCGTACTTGAATATGATTCCATGACAGTCACCACCGATGAGGGCAGCGTCCAGCTGCCGCAGAAGGAGTTCATGCTGCTTTACAAAATGGCTTCATATCCCGGAAAGATATTCACAAAGCAGCAGCTTATGGACGATATCTGGGGCTATGAATCAGACGCAGAAGCACATACCGTTGAGGTACATATCGGCAGGCTCAGAGAGCGTTTCAGAGACAATCCCGATTTTAGGATAGTCACCATGCGGGGCGTTGGCTATAAGGTGGTGAAGCTCTGATGCAGAAGAAAAAAACAGGGCTTGGAATAATGATATATTTCACCCTGCTCATAATGCTTGTAATAATACTCACTCTTGGCTTTGCGGAGCTTATCACATATGTGCTTAATTACTATTTCCACCGTGCGCTGAATATCTCCTCCACAGGCTGGCTCATGCTGTTCTGCATATTTCTGGGAATGGTATTCGGACGTCTTGCCAGCAGCCTTGTCCTTTCTCCCATCACAAGGCTTGGAAAAGCCATGGAAACCGTATCAAAGCGTGATTTTTCCGTAAGGCTCGAAACAAAGTCGCTTATCACCGAGGTGAGAGATATATATGATAATTTCAATCTCATGACCTCGGAGCTTGGGGCAGTGGAGGAGCTTCAGACAAATTTTGTCTCAAGCGTCTCCCATGAGTTCAAGACCCCCATAAACGCCATAGAGGGCTATGCCATGCTTCTTCAGGAGAAGAATATCCCCGCAGAGGAGCAGGAGGAATATGTGAACAAGATATTGTTCAACACCAAAAGGCTTTCGGAGCTTGTTGGAAATATCCTGCTTCTGTCAAAGCTTGAAAATCAGGCGATCCCCGCAAAAAAAGAGCCATTCCGTCTTGACGAACAGATACGCCGCGCAATACTTCTTCTTGAATCCAAATGGTCCGCAAAGGATATACTGTTCGATATCGACCTTGAGGAAACGGTATTCAACGGCGCAGAGGGACTTCTTCTCCATATCTGGGTAAATCTCATAGACAATGCGGTGAAATTCTCGGAAAATGGCGGAAGCATAAAAATGACCCTGCGGAATAAAAAAGAAGCAGCAGTATTTTCCATTGAGGATAACGGCTGCGGCATATCCGAGGAGGATATAAACCGCATATTTAACCGATTTTATCAGTCCGACAGCTCACGCAAGGACGAGGGCAGCGGGCTTGGACTTGCTCTTGTGAAGCAGATAGCGGAGCTTTGCGGCGGAACAGTGGAGGTAAAAAGCGTTTTAGGCAAAGGCTCACGCTTTACTGTTACCCTTAAGAAGGAATAAACCTCAACAAAAATTGAGCCTCGGTTGAAGTTTAGTTGCAAAACCTGATGTAGAATATGACCATAGAACGAAAACAGCGCAGATTTTCGGGAAAGGACGGTCGTATTCTATGATAAAAGGCTATGATATTTATTCGCTGGGCATAATGCTTGCACTTATTTCATTTCTTGGTTTTCTGCTTGAAAATCTCTGGCTTGCGGCAACAAAGGGATTTGTAGACAACAGAAATATGCGCCTGCCCTTCCTCATGGGATATGGCGTGCTTGTAACGGGAATGTATCTGCTCCTCGGCACTCCCGAAAATATGCTT
>JAGBFZ010000144.1 GCA_018110855.1 Oscillospiraceae bacterium | reverse complement strand
TGTTCTTAGCATACTCGTCAACAGCACGGTCAGCGGAGAATACACCCGCACCTGCAATGTTGTGGAGAGACATCTTGTTCCACTTAGCCTTGTCCTTGTAGCACTCGGAAACATACTGCTGAGCGGACTGATAAGCATCAAAATCAGCGAGAACCATGTAAGGATCCTTGTACTTGAGGGTGTCGGCAACCTCCTCGAAGGTGCAGCCGTTGATACCGCTGTACATCTTTGCAAGAGCCTTGCGGATAACCTCGTTGTTGTTCACATACTCCTCGGGACGATAGCCCTGAGCCTTCTTAGCAAGAACCTCCTCTGTAGTCATACCGAAGATAAAGATGTTGTCCTTGCCCACCTGCTCCTTGATCTCAACGTTAGCGCCGTCAAGAGTACCGAGGGTAAGAGCGCCGTTGAGCATGAGCTTCATGTTTCCTGTACCGGAAGCCTCAGTGCCTGCGAGAGATATCTGCTCGGAAACCTCAGCAGCGGGCATGAGCAGCTCAGACATGGTAACACGGTAATCCTCAAGGAAGAATACCTGTAATTTCTTGCTGATAACGGGATTCTTTCTTATCTCCTCACCCAGAGCCCAGATCATCTTGATTATCTGCTTAGCAAGGTAATATCCGGGAGCAGCCTTAGCCGCAAAGATGTAGGTCTTGGGAGTAAAGTCCATATCGGGATTCTCAAGAAGAGCATTGTACTCAGCAATAATGTTCAGAGCGTTAAGGTTCTGTCTCTTGTACTCGTGGAGACGCTTTACCTGAACATCGAAAATAGCATTGGTGTTAAGATCAACGCCGAAGTTCTGATGAACATACTTAGCAAAGCGCTTCTTGTTGTCGAGCTTGATCTTGGCAAGCTGATCGAGAACCTTCTTGTCGTTTTCATACTTGACAAAAGCGGAAAGCTCGGAAGCATTCTTCTTGAAGCCGTCTCCAATGGTCTCGGAAAGGAGCTTTGTAAGACCGGGGTTGGACTGGAGCAGCCATCTTCTGTAAGCGATACCGTTTGTAACATTCTGGAACTTGTGAGGAGTGTAGCTGTACTCGTTGCTGAAAACATCGGTCTTGATGATCTCGGAATGGAGCTTGGAAACACCGTTTACGCTGTGAGAAGCGCAAACGCAGAGAAGAGCCATGTGGATCTGATTGTTCTGCACGATGGACATTCTGGAAACCTTGTTTCCGTCGCCCAGTCTCTCCATAAGCTCCTCGCAGTAGCGGCGGTTGATCTCGCAGATAATGTCGAAAATACGGGGAGTGATCTGACGAACCAGATTAACGTCCCACTTCTCGAGAGCCTCAGCCATAACGGTGTGGTTAGTGTAAGCAAAGGTGTTGGTAACGATATACCAGCTCTTGTCCCAGCTGTAGCCGCAGTCATCGAGAAGTATACGCATAAGCTCGGGGATAGCAAGAGTGGGGTGAGTATCGTTGATGTGGATAGCAACCTTCTCATGGAGATTGTCAAGAGTGCCGTAAACGGACATATGACGGTTAACGATATCTCCAACTGAAGCAGCGCACATGAAATACTGCTGACGGTAACGGAGGCTCTTGCCCTCAAGGTGGTTATCGTTAGGATAAAGAACCTTGGAAATAGCCTGAGCAACAGTATTCTGACCCAGAGCGCGTGCATAGTCACCCTGATTGAACATCTTCATGTCAAAGGAAGGAGCCTTAGCCTGCCAGAGTCTCAGAACGGAAACGCCGTCGCTCTCGTAGCCGGGAACATACATATCGTAAGGAACAGCCACAACAGTGTTGTAGTTAACATAGGAAACGTGATGATACTGCTGATCCCAGTATTCCTTCAGCTCGCCGTCGAAGTGGACCTCAATGGACTTGTCAGTCTTGGGAACCAGCCAGCAGTCGCCGCCGGGAAGCCAGTTATCGGGAAGCTCAGTCTGCCAGCCGTCCTCGATCTTCTGCTTGAATATACTGTACTCATAGCAGATAGAGTAACCCATAGCAGGATAGCCATCGGTAGCAAGACCGTCAAGGTAGCAGGCAGCAAGTCTGCCGAGACCGCCGTTTCCGAGGCCTGCGTCAGGCTCGTAGTCGTAAATTCTCTCAATGTTAACGTCCCACTTGCTCAGGATCTTTTCAACCATATCGTTGATCTCAAGATTGTAAAGGCTGGTCTTGAGGGAGCGTCCCATAAGGAACTCCATAGAAAGGTAATAAATTTCCTTCTTGCCTGCGGAATGTACCTGATTTCTGAATTTTCTTCTCTTAGCGCGGAGCAGCTCAACTACAACAGCGGAAAGAGCCTTGTAGATCTGATTGTCGGAAGCGTCGATGGGAGTAACGTTGAACTCCACCTGAAGCTCCTGACGAAGCTTTTCCTCAAAATCTTCCTTAGTTATAACAGGGGTCATATTCACTTCTCCTTCATGAAATAATTTTCGGTATCCGGATGATCAAATGTAAAAATGTGCCTAAAAATATTATAAAATATCTGTGCAGTTTTTTCAATAGGAATAATAAACAAATATTTATTCGACAAACGGGATTTACTGTTGTAAACGTTTAAGCATAGCAGCCGTATGATCAGCTCTGCATGATACCCAGAATAGTAAGCTCAGTGTTTGCGCTGCCCTCAGCGAGCTTTATCTCAACAGTGTGCTTTTCCTTTTCCTTGGATATGATTATCTGCTTTGTGTCGCCGTAATTTCCCCAGCCGCCCGAGAAATCGGCTTCAAGAGTGCCCTTGCGCTCGCCGTCAACATAAACGTCATACTTGCCGCCCTTGCCGTTGGTCTGCTTGAGATAGAAGAAGCCGAGACATTTGCATTCCGACTCAAATTTGAGATATCCTTCTCCCGCAGTAACGAAATTATCGGGGAAAAGCTGGGGATAAACGCTGTTTGAGCCAAGCTCAAAGCCGCTTATCTCAATGGGAGAAACTTCCGAAGCGCCGAGCATTACAGCTTCTGCATAGTAATCCGCAGTGTAAGGCTTGTCGGGAACGGATATATCATTCGTGTCGATATTTGCGATATCATCGTAAACGCTGTCGAGATATCTTGTCAGCAGCTGACCGATAAGCCTGTGACCGTCATCATTGGGGTGAAGTCCGTCGGGAGAAATATCCTTTGACTCAATATTTCCCGCCTCGATCTCGGGATAAAATGCCTCTCTGTAGCTTATCATAGGCAAATTATAGAAAGAACCTATCTCCTTATGGACCTCCTGAAGGTTATTGCCATCAGTAGAAGCAGTAAAGAGAAGCATCACCGCAGGAGCGCCCTCACTGTTAAGTATTTTTCTTACAAGGCTGTCATAGGAATACTTGTTCATCACCTTGTCGGTATCATTAACAGAAAATTCCACAATAACCACATCAGGCTCTGCACTCAGCAGCTGCTCGTCCACCCTGTGAACACCGAGATAAGAATTTGTTCCGCCAATGCCTGCATTAACAAAATCCACTTCGCAGTCGGGGAATTTTTCAGTCCACCAGCTGTGGAAAAGCTCCGCATAGCAGTTTGCCTGATTGGAAGCAAGGCTGCCCTGAGTAATGGAGCCGCCGATAACACCGACAGTTATCTTTCCGCTGTTCTGGGCATTCTGCATTGCTTTTACAAGGCGGGACCTATTGCCCTCGCTTATCAGCGCACGCTTGTACATAGCGTCCGTAATGCCGTTTTCAAGCACAAAAGGCTCTTCGGGAGCAGTCTCAGCCGAATCTGAGACCTGTTCCGAAAGCATTGCGGCTGTAGTTTCCGCAACCTCGCTGTCGTTTTTTGAGCAGCCCGCAAGTGAAATACACATTACCGCAGCCATCATACCCGGGATAAATCTATTCTTCATAATCTTTAACTCCTTTAATCAAAATAGCATTAAAAACGGCTGCATAAAAAGCAGCCGTCAAATGATCATACACGAAATATCATCTGTACTTTCTGAGTGCCTTAAGAACAAAGAATGCGACGCCGCCAATGACCGCAAGAACCAGCAGAATAAACAGAATAACAGTAATGACCGAGGTAAATCCGCTGGGACCCTGATAAAGGGAATTGTCAATATCTCCCACATTGGGAATAGACTTGCCGTAATTGTCAGTAATAGTAATATCGTCAAACATACCGAGTTCACCTTCAAAATCGGAAACGATCGGGAAGGAAACGCCTATCTTTGTGTTGGAAGCGTTAGCAGGAACAGTAATGGAAGCCACTCTGTAGCTGCCCGCAGAATCAGTAAGGAAGCTCTCGGAGACCCATTTCTCACCGTCAGTAAACACTTCAAAATGAGGAGTAGCCTTTGCAGCCTTAGAGGAAGCGCTGATATAAAGCTTCATGGTATATCCGGAAAAGTCCTTGATGCCGAAATCCTCAGCTTCCAGATAGAAGCCGCCGTAACGGTTGCTGAGGTTGCCCTTGAAGCTCTCGCTGAGCTTCAGACCCTTGCCCGAAAGAGCGTCCTTCTCGGTAAGCTCCATAGTAAGCCCCGCGTCAGAGGCATTTCCGAAGGTATGTATGTACTCAAGTGATTTTTCAGTATCAAAGGTGATCGTAGCCTCGCCCATGCTTTCGGATTTTTCAGTCTCAGCATAAACAGCAGTGCTCATAGTAAATGCCGCAGCAGCAGCGATCAGAACAGATAATAATTTTTTCATCATTGACCCATCTTTCTCTCTGTTTTCTTTTCTCTCATAAGTATCGGTCGAACCAACCGACTATACATTATAATTTTATTACAAATCCCCCGATTTGTCAATAGAAATGGATTCCGTAAATTTGTCAATTTTTTATCACAGAATTTAAGATAAATGAAAAACGGGGAGCGGAAGGCTCCCCGCCAAAAAAGCCTTATTCTGCGCTGTTCAGGGAAAGGATAACATCGGAAACCAGATTAGCAGGCAGCTGTTCATAGCGAACAAATTCAAACTGGAAGCTGCCTCTGCCGCGGGTTATCTGACGGAGCTGCATGGTAAAGGACTGCATCTCCCTTTCGGGGACCTCTGCAACTATCTCAGTCATACCCTTTTCCTCAGCAGGATTCATGCCCAGAACTCTTCCTCTGCGCTTGTTAAGGTCGCCCATAACGTCGCCCGTGTTGTCATTGGGAATAAGAGCGGTAAGTGTGCCCACAGGCTCAAGGATGGTAGGATCAGCCTGCTTGATGCCCTCCTTGAAAGCAATAGCCGCAGCAGTCTTGAACGCCATTTCCGAGCTGTCAACAGGGTGATATGAGCCGTCCACAAGAATAGCCTTAACGCCCGTAACAGGACAGCCTGCCAGCACACCCTTGTTCATGCAGTCTCTGAGGCCCTTTTCAACAGCAGGGAAGAAATTCTTGGGAACAGCGCCTCCGAAAACCTTCTCCTCGAATACCAGCTCATCAGAAATACAAGGCTCAAACTCTATCCATACATGACCGTACTGACCATGACCGCCCGACTGCTTCTTGTGCTTGCCCTCAGCCTTTACCTTCTTGCGGATAGTCTCACGGTAAGCAATGCGTACGGGAGCAAGAGCAGCGTCCACGCCGAATTTGTTCTTGAGCTTGGCAGCAGCCACCTCAATATGCTGCTCGCCCAGACCCGCAATAACAAATTCGCCCGTAGCAGGGTCCTGAGCAAAGGACAGAGCAGGATCCTCCTCGCAGAGCCTTGCAAAAGCAGCGCTTATCTTGCTTTCATCGCCCTGAGCCTTAGCCTTCACAGCCATCTTGTAGCAGGGCTTGGGGAATACGATCTTGTCAAGGGAAACAGGCTTGCCCTCGCAGATAGTGTCATTGGTAGCCGCACCGATCTTCACAGCGGCGCAGATATCGCCCGCATTAACGGAGGAGACCTCAGTCTGCTTCTTTCCGCAGAGAGAATACAGCTTGCCGATCTTCTCAGGCTCGCCGGTAGAAGCGTTTATGTATTCGGAATTAGCCTTTAAAACGCCGCTCATGACCTTGATAAAGGACATCTTGCCCACGAACTGATCGGCAACGGTCTTAAATACGAAGGCTCTGAGAGGAGCGTCATTTTTACATTCGATCTCCTCGATATCGTCGCCCGAAACAGCCTCAGCAGGAGGACAGTCAGCAGGAGAAGGCATAAGGAGACATACCTCCTTGAGCAGCATATCAATGCAGCCCATAGTAATATCCGAGCAGCAAACAACAGGAGTGATAAGACCCTTGTTCATGCCGTCATGAAGACCCTTAACAAGCTCCTTCTGAGTGAAAGCCTCACCCTCGAAGAACTTCTCCATAAGCTCATCGTCCGTCTCAGCAACAGCCTCGGAGAAAGCGGCAACCAGACCGTCCAGACGATAGTCCATCTTCTCGGAAACCTCGGCAGTGGGCATATCCGTCTCGCTCACATTGCCCTTCTCGTCATATTTGTAGCATTTCATCTCAATGAGATTAACATAGGAAACCACCTGTCTGTCCTTGATAACAGGAACGATAACAGGACATACGGTAGGACCGAAAACGGTTTTCAGATCGGTAAGAACGTTGTAAAAATTTGCGTCGGGATCGTCCACCTTGGTGATAACGAACATGGTAGCCTTGCCTGCCTTGCGTGCAGCCTTGTAAGCCTTTTCGGTACCGACCTTAACGCCCGACTTGCCCGAAACGGTTATCATAACAGTGTCCGCAGCCCTTACAGCCTCAAGCATATCAGCCTCGAAATCGAAAAGGCCGGGTGCGTCAAGAAGATTGAGCTTCAAGCCGTTATATTCAAATGAAGCGAGAGCAGCGCCGAGAGAAGCCTTGCGCTTGATCTCCTCGGGATCGTAGTCGCAAACAGTGTTTCCGTCAGAGGTCTTTCCGAGGCGGTCGGAAGCACCTGCCTTATAGATAAGGGCTTCGGCAAGGGTGGTCTTACCCGAGCCGCTGTGTCCCGCAATAGCAATATTTCTGATATTCTCTGCGCAGTAGTCGTTCATAATAGGTTCGCTCCTTTAAAATGATTTATCTTGACTGAAAATGAGGTTTGTTGTCAAAATACACAATCAGCCTTGTTATTACAATATTTATTATATATCATTTGTATAAGCATTGCAATAGTCTGACGTAATTTTGTACAGAAACTTTAAAAATATATGTCTGATTTTATTTATATTAACTATAACAAAAGTATATTCACATATAAAAAACCTGTTTTCACAGAAAAATTGTATAAAAGCCCTTGAATTTTCATCAGAAATATGATAATATTGTATCAGATAAACAAATACCGCAGCAATAAAACCCAAAAGCAGAAATATCACAGGAGGAACATATATGAAAATGAAAACGATATCATCAGCCGCAGCCCTGTGCCTCGCCATGACAATGCTGGCAGGCTGCGCAGGAAACAGCGGAAACGGCGAAAAGCCCGAGGATTCAGCCGCTCCCGCACAGACCGAAGCCTTATCGGAAAGCACTCCCCCCGAAGCAGACCCCGCCGAGGAGGAAAAGCTCAAGGGCATGACCTCCCTTGAAATGATAAGAGCCATGGGCAACGGCATAAATCTGGGCAACACTCTCGAAGCCTACAATCATCAGAGCTACACAGGCGGCTCGAACCCCGACGGCTTTGAAACAGGCTGGGGGCAGCCCTACACCACCGCCGAGATGATACAGGGCATGAAAAACGCAGGCTTTGACACCATA
>JAGBFZ010000143.1 GCA_018110855.1 Oscillospiraceae bacterium | reverse complement strand
TATCAGAATAACCCGGAAGGAAGCTGGGAGGAAGCTCAGGAATATGCAGGCAGCCCCTCCAGATGGCCCGAGCCATTGGGTCCCCGTTCTCCATTCCGAGCAGGCGGACTTTATGAAACAATGCTCAGACGAATCGCACCATACAGTGCCAAGGGCTTCATCTATTATCAGGGCGAATCCGACGACCATAAGCCTCAGATGTATGAAAAGCTTCTCAAAATGCTCATCTCCCAGTGGAGAACCGACTGGAACGATCCCGAAATGCCCTTTATAATGGTGCAGCTCCCCATGTTTATAAACCGAGGCGAAGAGGACAGAAAAAACTGGTGTCTTATCAGAGAAGCCCAGATGAATACTCACCGCACCACCGCCAATACAGGCATCGCCGTTATCCTCGACTGCGGAGAATACGGCAATATCCACCCTGTTAACAAGATTCCCGTGGGTGAGCGTCTTGAAAAGCAGGCAATGCATCACGTCTACGGCAAGCTCACTGCAGCCGAAGCCTACGGACCTGTTTATTACCGCTCATATCCCGAGGAGGACTGCTTCATTCTCGAATTTAAGTATGCTTCCGACGGCTTTGACCTAAGAAATGAAACAACACCAAGCGGCTTTGAAGTAGCAGGAGACGATAAGGAATATCACCCCGCAGCAGCGCAGATACTAAGCGGCGGAAAGATACGTCTCACAAGCCCTGAGGTAAAGGAGCCAAAATATGCCCGCTTCAAGTGGCAGAACTATGCAGACGTTACCCTGTTCGGCAAGAACGGTATCCCCGTAGCGCCATTCAGAACAAATCCCGAAGCGTAACTAAAGGAGCATTATGAAAATATCACATCTTTTCGGCAGTGGAAAATGCGTGTTTTCCTGCGAGGTATTCCCCCCCAAGAAGAATATGCCTGCCGATACAATTTATACAACACTTGACAGCCTAAAAGCCTTAGATCCCGCATTTATCAGCGTGACCTACGGAGCAGGCGGCACCGATGGAGACAATATCACAGGAGAGATCGCCTCCTATATAAAAAATGAGCTGGGCGTGGAATCCTGCGCCCACCTGACCTGTGTCAGCAATACCAAAAAGGATATCGACATTCTCCTTGATGATCTCAAAAAAAGAGGCATTGAAAACATCCTTGCCCTCAGAGGAGATATCAATCCCGAGCGTCCGCCGAAGCATGATTTTGAGTATGCCTGTGAGCTTATTTCATATATCAGAGAAAAGGGAGATTTCCACATTTCCGCCGCCTGCTATCCCGAATGTCATATCGAAGCCCCCGATATGATAACCGATATCCGTCATTTGAAGGAGAAGGTCGACGCAGGAGCGGAGCATCTCATGTCACAACTTTTCTTTGACAATAATATCTTCTTTGATTTCCTTGAAAAAGCAAGGATAGCAGGAGTGAATGTTCCCATTGAAGCGGGAATAATGCCCGTAATCAATAAAAAGCAGATAGAGCGAATGGTATCAATGTGCGGAGCGAGCCTTCCTGCAAAATTCACCCGAATGATGGCAAAATATGAAAACTCCCCCGAAGCTCTCAGAGACGCAGGGATAGCTTATGCTGTAGATCAGATAGCCGACCTTATCTCCGCAGGGGTGGACGGAATACATCTGTACACAATGAATAACCCATATGTTGCGGAAAAGATATACTCCGCTGTAGCAGGATTGCTGAAATGATAGAAATAAAATCCATTGACCGAAAGGAAGCTCTGCGGTATCTTTCCTGCCACGATGAAAAAAATATCGGAGAAACCGCCTCAGCATATCTTGACGAGTGCGAAAAAAGGCTTCTTGAGGTACTGACTCCAAAATATCTCTATAAATTTTTTCCCATAGAATCTGAAAACGGCAGTCCTATCATCAAGGAATGCGAGCTTCCCCTTGAGGGAAGAGATATCGCCTCACACCTTGAGGGCTGTTCGGGAATAATCCTTATGTGCGGCACCATTGGAAGCGGCGCAGACAGACTAATAAGGATACTTCAGGTAGAGGATATGGCAAAAGCAGTCATAGCCGATGCATTTGCGGGAGCCGCCGTGGAGCAGGTAATGAACGAAGCGGAGAAGCTTATCAGGGAAGAATATCCCGATAAATATTTTACATGGCGATATTCCCCGGGCTACGGCGATTTTCCAATAGACCTGCAAAAAACGCTTCTCAGCGTTCTTGACGCCCCGAGAAAGATCGGGCTGTGCGCCTCGGACAGCAAAATGCTTGTTCCCGTTAAGTCGGTAACTGCCATTATTGGAGTGTCGGATTCTCCCCTGCTGCAGAAAAAAAGGGGCTGCGTGACCTGCAATATGCGGGAACACTGTCAATTCAGAAAGAGAGGACTCCACTGTGGATCTTAAAAAATTATTATCTAAGCGAGAATTTGTATTTTTAGACGGCGCCATGGGAACCATGCTCCAGAAAAGCGGACTGAAAACTGGAGAAATACCCGAGCTTTTAAATCTCACCCACCCCGAAATAATTGAAAATATCCATTCAATGTATATTGAAGCAGGTTCAGATATCGTTTATGCCAACACCTTCGGAGCAAACCGATATAAGCTTGAGGGCAGTGGTCATACCCCCAAGGAGCTTATATCCGCAGGGATCGCCTGCGCAAAAAGAGCCTGCGCAAAAAGCGGAAAAGAAGCCTATGCCGCACTTGATATCGGACCTATCGGACAGCTTCTTGAACCCACAGGAAGCCTTTCCTTCGAAGAAGCCTATGATATTTTCAAGGAGGAAATACTTGCCGCCGAGGAAGCCGATCTTATAGTGATCGAAACAATGACCGACCTTTACGAGGTCAAAGCCGCTCTTCTCGCAGCGAAGGAAAATTCGGACAAACCGGTTATCTGTACCATGACATTTGAGCAGAACGGCAGAACCTTCACAGGCTGCTCCTGCTCGGCAATGGCTCTGACCTTAGAAGGACTCGGCGCAGATGCCATCGGTGTAAACTGCTCTCTGGGACCAAAGGAGCTTTTGCCTGTTGTGGAGGAAATATGCCGCTGGACAACACTCCCCGTCGCAGTCAAGCCCAACGCAGGACTCCCCGACCCTAATACAAATCTCTATAACGTCTCCCCCGATGAATTTGCAGAGGCAGCCGCAGGATTTTCGGAAATGGGCGTCAAAATACTGGGCGGCTGCTGCGGAACAAGCCCCGATTATATCCGCGCGCTTACAAAAAAGCTCTCGAATAAAAAAGCAGTTGACCGCACCGTAAATATCCCATCAGCAGTATGCTCCTACTCCAACACAAGCGTAATAGATCAGCCCCGCATAATCGGCGAGCGAATCAATCCCACAGGCAAAAAACGTTTCAAGGAAGCTCTGAAAAGCGGCGATATAAATTATATTCTCGGACAGGCAATCGAGCAGGCAAACGCAGGCGCAGATATTCTCGATGTAAATGTGGGACTTCCCGATATCGACGAAAAGGCAATGATGGTGCGAACAGTAAAGGCACTGCAGGGCGTTACCGACCTTCCATTGCAGATAGATTCCACCATTCCCGAGGTTATCGAAGCCGCCCTTCGTGTATATAACGGCAAAGCAATAGTAAACTCGGTAAACGGCGAAGAAAAATCTCTTGAAACGATTCTGCCCATCGTCAAGAAATACGGCGCCGCAGTGGTGGGACTTGCCCTCGATGAAAACGGCATACCCAAAAAAGCGGATGAACGTTTTGCCATAGCCGAAAAAATTATGCGCCGAGCCATGGAAATAGGAATACCAAAGCAGGACATATTTATAGACTGCCTTACACTCACCGCCTCTGCCGAGCAGGAAGGCGTAATGGAAACAGTCAACGCCCTGTATCGTGTAAAGCACGAGCTGGGACTGAAAACCGTACTTGGTGTGTCAAACATCTCCTTCGGACTGCCGAACAGAGAGCTGATAAACAGCAATTTCCTCCAGATATGCCTATCCCACGGACTCGACCTGCCAATAATCAACCCCAATATTCCCGCAATGACAGGTGCAGTAAGAGCATATAAGCTGCTTGCAAATATTGACAAAAACGCCTCGGAATTTATCGCCGCATACAATAACACAACCCCCTCTCCCTCTGCAAAACCTGCTTCGGGAGAACTGAACGTCACCCCCGAGGGACTTCTTTTTGCCGTACAGAACGGCCTCAAGCAGGATGGAGCTGCAATAACCGAAAAGCTCCTTGAGACTACCGCCCCAATGACAATAGTTGACGAAATGCTTATTCCCGCCCTTGACAAAACGGGAGCAGATTTTGAAAGCGGAAAGATTTTCCTGCCACAGCTTATCCTTTCCGCAGGAGTAGCGCAGGCAGCATTTGAAGTTATCAAATCAAAAATCAGCTCAACTGAAAGCAGTGTTTCCAAGGGCAAGGTGGTACTTGCCACTGTCAAGGGAGATATCCATGATATCGGCAAAAACATTGTAAAAGTCCTCCTTGAAAATTACGGATATGAGGTCATAGATCTTGGCAGAGACGTTGAATATCAGGCAGTAGCCGATGCAGCAATGCCTGATGACGTCAAGCTTGTGGGCCTTTCCGCTCTGATGACGACCACACTGAAATCAATGGAAGAGACCATCGCTTTGCTGAGGAAAGTAAAGCCCGAAATAAAAATAGTTGTTGGCGGCGCGGTCCTCACCCCCGAATACGCTGAAAAAATCGGAGCAGACTTTTATGCGAAGGATGCCAAAGCTACCGTTGACGCTGCAAGACAGATCTACGGATAATTATATAATAGCACATCCGT
>JAGBFZ010000142.1 GCA_018110855.1 Oscillospiraceae bacterium | reverse complement strand
GATATAAGCCATGTGAACCCTTATCTGATGAGTTCTTCCCGTTTCAAGCCTGAGCTTAATAAACGAGTATTTTTCAAATTCCTCAAGAACGGTGTAATGAGTGACCGCAGGCTTGGAATTTCGCTCGGTAACAGTCATTTTCTTACGGTCTGCAGGGTGTCTGCCGATGGGAGCGTTCACAGTCCCCTCCTTATCGGAAAGTCTTCCGCATATTACCGCGCGGTATTCTCTTGTAAAGCTGTGCTCCTTTATCTGCGCCGCAAGACCCGTGTGCGCCGTATCGGTCTTTGCCACAATAAGCAGACCGCTTGTGTTCTTGTCGATACGATGTACAATCCCCGGGCGTATCACTCCGTTTATCGAGGAAAGCCTTTCTCCGCAGTGATACATAAGCGCATTTACAAGCGTCCCCGTATAATTCCCCGCCGCAGGGTGAACAACCATTCCCTTGGGTTTGTTTACCACAAGAAGATAATCGTCCTCGTAAACAATATCAAGAGGGATATTCTCAGGAAGAACATCCAATACCTCAGGCTCTGGGATAACAGCTGTTATCTCGTCACCTGCGGAAACAACGCAGCTTTTGCTGACAGTCCTGCCGTTTACGGTAACACTGCCGTTTTCAATGAGCTTTGCCGCCATGCTTCGGCTGATATCCGCTCCGCAGGCGGAAAGGAGCTTGTCTATCCTCATTCCGCTGTGTTCTTCCCCTGCGGTGAGCATGATAACATTATCACTTGTCATTTTCCACCTCTGAGGTATCCTTGGGAGTGAATTTCTTTAAATATTTCTCGTCAATGAAAAGATAGTAGGCAATAAGCAGAATAGCACCGATCACCACGCAGATATCCGCAAAATTAAATATGAAATTAAAGGGAAAAAGCCTGATAAAATCGGTAACATATCCTTGGAAAATGCGGTCATAGAGATTGCCTATGCCGCCGCCTACAATCATTGCATAGGAAACTGTCATAAGAGGGTGCTTGTGCTTCTGCCTGTGGAAATAGATCGTAATGAGGATAAGCCCCACTGCAGTAACAGCCGCAAGAGCCGCAGTTTTGCCAGTAAAGCTGCTGAACGCTGCTCCTGTGTTCTTGTGGAGAGAAAAGGCAAGAATGTCAGTCTCCCCCGCCGTCAAAACACGGATTATCTCGTTTCCTTCAATATTTGCCTCAGCCGCCGCCTTTGTCAGCCTGTCAATGACCACAAATGCGGCGGAGAGGAGCCAGAAAATCATTATCATTATGCTCTGAATACGATCTGCTCTGCGCAGCGCTTGCAGAGAGTGGGATGCTCAGCATTCATGCCAACAGTCTCGCTGTAGCACCAGCAGCGCTCGCACTTGCCGCCCGCAGCCTTTTCAACGCTGAATGAAAGCTTGCCATCAAAGGAGGGGTCCTCGCACTTAAATTCGCCGTCGCCATTGTTAACTACCTCTGCAGCGGAAACGATGAATACCTGCGCCAGCTCTTCTGAAACTGCTGAAAGCTTTGCATAAAGCTCCTCGCTGTCGGCATGAAGAGTAACCTTTGCCTCAAGAGAAGCACCGATGAACTTCTCGGCTCTCTTAAGCTCAAGAGCCTTTGTAACGGAAGCTCTTACATTGTAGATCATATCCCACTTTGCGATAAATGCATCATCAACGGAAACTCCCGTCTTTTCGGGCATCTGATTGAGGAAAATGCTCTCACAGTCATCGGAAGAGCTGTGAGGAATGTACTTCCATATCTCCTCAGCGGTAAATGAAAGAACAGGTGCGATCATTCTCGAAACAGCGCTCAGTATCATATACATTGCACTCTGTGCGCTTCTTCTTTCGGGAGAGGTCTCGGAAGTGCAGTACAGTCTGTCCTTGATTATGTCAAGATAGAAGTTGGACATATCGGTAACGCAGAAATTGTGGATACTGTGAACAACAACGTGGAAATCAAATGCGTCATATGCAGCCTTGACCTTGTCGATAAGTGCGTCAAGGCGAAGGAGCGCCCACTTGTCGATATCAAGCATCTTGTCGGTGCTTACCATATCCTTGTCGGGATCGAAGCCGCTGCCGTTGCAGATGTTTCCGAGAATATATCTTGCAGTGTTTCTGATCTTCTTGTAGGTGTCTGCAAGCTGCTTTAAAATTTCCTTTGAAATTCTGATATCGGAGTGATAATCGGAGGATGCGACCCACAGTCTCAGGATATCCGCGCCGTTCTGATCGGTGATATCCTTGGGGTCAACGCCGTTTCCGAGGGATTTGTGCATAGCCCTGCCCTCGCCGTCAACGACCCAGCCGTGAGTGCAGACAGCCTTATAAGGAGCCTTATGACCGGTAGCCGCAGAGGTGAGGAGCGATGACTGGAACCAGCCTCTGTACTGATCTGCACCCTCAAGGTAAAGGTCAACGGGAACGTCAAAGCCTCTTTCCTTCATAACAGCGGTATGAGTAACGCCGCTGTCGAACCAAACGTCAAAAATGTTGGTTTCCTTGACAAATTCGCCGCAGCCGCAGCCGCACTTAACAGAAGCGGGAATAAAGTCCTTAGGCTCCTTGATGAACCATGAATCCGAACCTTCCGCACGGAACATATCAGATATAGCTCTTATAGTTTCCTCTGTAACAACAGGCTTTCCGCAGTCCTTGCAGTAAACAACGGGAATGGGAACACCCCATGTTCTCTGACGGGAAATGCACCAGTCGCTGCGGTCATTTACCATGCCCTTGATCCTGTCCTCACCCCACTCAGGTATCCACTGAACGCCCTCGATAGCCTCTATAGCGTCCTTCTTGAAGTCCTTAACGGAGCAGAACCACTGCTCGGTAGCTCTGAAAAGAACAGGATTCTTGCATCTCCAGCAGTGAGGATACTGATGGACGATCTTCTCAAGAGCAAAGAGAGCGCCTGATTCCTCAAGGTCCTTTGCAATGACCTTATTTGCATCATCTGTCTTCAAGCCCTTGTACTTGCCGGCTTCCTCAGTAAGAATACCCTTGGAATCAACAGGAACGGTTATGCCGATCTCGGGGTATTTCTTGCATACCTCAAAGTCGTCCACACCGAAGCCGGGAGCAGTGTGAACGCAGCCTGTACCGCTTTCAAGAGTAACATGGTCGCCCACGATAACCATAGATTCTCTGCCCATAAAGGGATGAGCAGTCTTCATATATTCAAGCTCGCTTCCCTTGAAGCAGCCCTCTGTTGTGTAATCCTCAACGCCCTTTGCCTTCATAGCAACAGGAGCAAGCTCGGCAGCCATGATGTAATTCTCTCCGTCAGCCTTGACAATGGTGTACTCATACTCGGGACCCACGCAGATAGCAAGATTTCCGGGGAGAGTCCATGTGGTGGTGGTCCAGATAACGAAATAAGTCTTATCAAGGTCGAGACCCATTGAGGTGAACTTGCCCTTGTCATCAGTAACCTTGAATTTAACGTAAATAGAGTGGCAGGGGTCGTTGGCGTACTCGATCTCAGCCTCCGCAAGAGCGGTCTGACAGTCGGGGCACCAGTAAACAGGCTTGAGACCCTTGTAGATGTAATTCTTTCTGAACATCTCGCCGAAGATCTCCACCTGTCTTGCCTCAAATTCGGGCTTTAAGGTAAGATAGGGGTCATCAAAATCGCCCCATACGCCCAGTCTCTTGAACTGAGACATCTGATTTGCAACCTGAGAATGAGCATATTCGTTGCATTTTTTTCTCAGCTCAACGGGGGG
>JAGBFZ010000141.1 GCA_018110855.1 Oscillospiraceae bacterium | reverse complement strand
GAATGAGGGGCTGCTCGACCATGTTCCAGTAGTCGATAAATACCAGCATAAGCACCGAAAAAACAGCGCTTCTGACCATAGGAAAGCAGATATTCGAAAATATCTGGAGTTCGTTCGCACCGTCCAGCATAGCCGCCTCGAAATAGGTCTTGGGTATCCTCTTCATCGCCTTAGTCAGCAGAAAAACCGCAAAGGGAGAGAATATACCCGGAAGTATGATCGCCCATCTGGTGTCTAAAAGCCCCAGCTTGTCCGCCACAAGGTCATTGGGGACCAGCGTGACCTGATATGGCATAAGCATGAGTACGATGTAGAAAAAGAATATTATTTCCTTTAATTTTCCCGTAAGCCTTGCAAAGCCGTAAGAGGCAAATAAAGCCACGATGGTCTGAAAAATGACGATGGGAACGGTAAGTATCACTGAGTTCCAGAATTTCAGCAGATAATCGGGAGTCTTGAAAAAAGCCGAATAATACTGACTGAAGCTGACGATATCGGGGATAAATTTCAGATTCACCCGCTCAGAGATAAAGGTCTTTCCTCCGCCGCTTATCGAGGAGAAAACCACGCCGTAATTGGCGTTTATCTCCGACTGCGCCATAAAGGAGTTTGAAATGGTAAGCACAGTAGGCAGAAGGAAGATGATCGAAGCCGCCGCAGCAAACAGGGTCATCAGAGCAAGAAGGAATTTATCCGCTTTTTTTTGCAGGGAAGTCCTTTTTTTCATTCCTCAACGTCACCTCCCAGCTTGTTTTCCGCAATATACATAGCCCCGATAATAATTATCATCACCACTGACATTATCATAGCCGCCGCCGACAGCTTCTGATAATCAAGTGACTTGAAGGTGTTGTTCATAAAATGCTGCAATAGATACAAGTCCTCAAAGGGATAATCCCCCGTAAGCAGATATACCTCTCTGAACAGCTTGAAGGAATTGATAAGGGACAGAATGGTAACAAAAAGTATTGTGGGCGATAGATATCTCAGCTTGATATGAATAAGCCTGTACAGCCTTCCCGCACCCTCAAGCTCCGCCACCTCAATAAGATCATTCGGGATATTATTGAGCGCCGCAAGGAAAAGTATCATGTTATAGCCGAGATTTTTCCATAAAAACAGGAGAACCACCACTATCATGCACTTGCTTGATTTCATCCAGTCCACAGGAGCTGCCGCAAACCACTCTGCCATCACCGCATTGAGCGTGCCATGATAATGGAAAACCACCTGCCATATAAGCACCACCGAAGCCACAGGAACCATCATGGGGCAGAGGAAAAACGTCCTGAACAGGCTCTTGCAGGGAATTTTGGAATCAAGAAGCGAAGCGAGCCCCAGTGACAAAACCACAGCCAGCGGCACCGCCACCGCCGAAAGGAGCAGAGTGTTTTTCGCTGCCGTCAGAAACGCATTGTTTTTAAAAAGTATCTCGTAATTTTTAAAGAAAACAAATTCCTTGTTTATGGGGTTGTCAAGAAACGAGTACCCGATGATAATAAAAAACGGAATAATAAAGAAAACCGAAACTCCAAGAAGGCTCGGAAGCACCGTAAGACGTGCAAAAAGCGTGTTGGTGTCCGTAAGCCTTGAGGGCTTTATCTTCTCCTCTTTTATCTTTTTTTTCATATGTAAATGCCTTCCTTTTGCCATTCAATATAAAACAGCATAATATCCACAATTACATTATAGCCTATACCGAAAAAAAATGCTATAGTTGTACCAAACTGTAATCAAATCTTAACCATTTATGTCAAATAAAAAAAGTTTGACCGAATATATCCCAAAATGCTATAATTATATTGAAAAAGCAAAAAGGAGCCTGCAAAAAATGACAGATCTGAGCAAACTTTATATGCCCATAACCTCCGACCCCTTTGAGAGAAGCGAGAGCTATACGGAAATACTTCCCTCTACCGCGCTGAAACCCTATATCCGCTGTTTCTGGGGAACTCCCCAACCCGTAAGAAAGGCGCATTACAGCAGACTTGTGATACCCGATACCTGCATGGATATAATTTTTCGCATCACAGATACCATGGAAAGCGTCAGCTTCTGTCCCATTGATGAAGCATCTCGTTTATCGCCCTGCACCGTCACGGAAGAGAAATATACCGTATTCGGAGTGAGATTTTATCCATGGTCTGCCGCCGCATTTGCTGAAAATCACGATATAAATGTATCAAGCAGCAGACCCGAAGAGCTGTTCCCGAGGCTCACCCAAAAGCTAAATGAAATAATAAAGCG
>JAGBFZ010000140.1 GCA_018110855.1 Oscillospiraceae bacterium | reverse complement strand
ATCGAGCCTTCTCTCGGAGTTGAGAGACTTTTCCTCACAATTGTCTGCGAGGCTTATGACGAGGAGGAAATAGGCGAGGGCGACAAGTCGGACGTTAGAACAGTTATGCACCTCCACCCCGCTCTTGCACCCGTTAAGGCAGCTATCCTTCCTCTTACAAAGAAGCTCAAGGAGCCTGCTATCGAGCTTTACACCAAGCTCGCTAAGAAGTGGAACGTTGAGTATGACGAGGCAGGTCAGATAGGCAAGCGCTACCGCCGTCAGGACGAGATAGGCACACCTTTCTGCATCACCTACGATTTCGATACTCTCGAGGACGGCTGCGTTACCGTTCGTGACAGAGACACCATGGCTCAGGAGAGAGTCAAGATCGATGAGCTTATCGATTATATCGACAAGAAACTGGAGTATTAATATATAAAATTACAGCCTGTCGGGAAATTACAGTTTCCTGACAGGCATTTTTATTTTGGAGCATAAAAATGCCGCTTTCAACAATGTCAAAAGCGGCAGAAAAATTATTACTTAACAGCCTCAAGCAGAGCCTCTGTCCTGTCGGTTCTCTCCCATGCAACACCCAGATCCTCACGTCCCATGTGACCGTAAGCCGCAAGCTGACGGTACTGGGGCTTTCTCAGCTCAAGGGTATTGATGATGGCAGCGGGACGGAGATCGAACACCTTGCCCACAGCCTCGCTGAGCTTTTCATCGGATACCTTTCCTGTGCCGAAGGAATCTACCATAATGGAAACAGGCTTTGCAACGCCGATGGCATATGCAAGCTCCACCTCGCATCTTTCGGCAAGACCTGCTGCAACGATGTTCTTAGCCACATATCTTGCGGCATAGGCTGCGCTGCGGTCAACCTTTGTGGGGTCCTTGCCTGAGAATGCTCCGCCGCCGTGACGGGAATATCCGCCATAGGTGTCAACGATTATCTTTCTTCCCGTAAGACCACTGTCTCCCTGAGGTCCGCCGATAACGAATCTTCCTGTGGGATTTACGAAATATTTTGTGTCAACCAGCAGCTCTGCGGGGATAACGGGCTTGATGACCTTTTCAATGATATCCTCTCTTATCTTGTCAAGAGAAACCTCGGGAGCGTGCTGTGAGGATACAACAACTGTATCAACTCTTACAGGCTTGTTGTCCTCGTATTCAACAGTTACCTGAGTCTTTCCGTCGGGACGGAGATAGGGCAGAACGCCTATCTTTCTTACCTCGGTGAGCTTCTTTGCGAGCTTATGAGCAAGAGAGATAGGCATGGGCATAAGCTCGGGTGTTTCGGTGCAGGCAAAGCCGAACATCATACCCTGATCGCCTGCGCCTGTGTCGAAATCGTCCTTTACGGAGCCATCTCTGTACTCAAGAGCCTCGTTAACGCCCATGGCGATATCGGGAGACTGCTCGTCAATTGATGTAACAACAGAGCAGGTATGGCCGTCAAAGCCGTATTTTGCACGGTCATAGCCGATGTCGATAACCACCTGTCTCACGATCTTGGGGATATCCACATAGCAGGTGGTGGAAATTTCGCCCATGCACATTACAAGGCCTGTTGTGGTGCAGGTCTCGCAGGCAACTCTGCCCGCAGGATCGTTTTTAAGTATCTCGTCCAGAACAGCGTCGGAGATCTGGTCGCAGATCTTGTCGGGATGTCCCTCGGTAACGGATTCAGATGTAAAAAGATATTTTGACATTTTAAACCTCCATTTTCTTAATTAAAAAAGGCACCCGAAAAAACGAGTGCCTTACAAAAAGTCAGCTTTTGTAATTTCCTCATCTCTCGGAAAACTTCCGCAGGAATTAGCACCTTTCATCTGCCGCATAACACAGATCAGGTTGCCGGGCTTCACAGGTCCAGTACCTCAGCCGCTCTTGATAAGGTTTTTATCATTTAGTATTATAGCATATATGTCGGGTTATGTCAATAGAGATAAATAATTTTCCTATGAGAATTTTTTCAAAAAGAAAGCTGGTGTGCTGTTGCCCCAAAAGTGCATATAAAAGAAGAAAAAATCTATTGAAATCCCCTGCGGCATAATGTATAATTAAATCAAACAAAAATCTCAGGAAAGGATGTTTATAAAAATGGCAATACTTGTAACAGGCGGAGCAGGCTATATCGGTTCCCACACCTGCGTTGAGCTTTTAAATGCGGGTGAGGAAATAGTGGTTCTCGACAATTTCTCAAACTCAAAGCCCAGAGCGCTTGAGCTTGTCAAGGAGCTTACGGGAAAGGATTTCAGATCATACGAGGCTGATCTTCTTGACAGAGAGGCTGTGGAAAAGGTATTTGAGGAGAATGACATTGATTCGGTTATCCATTTTGCAGGACTTAAAGCGGTAGGCGAATCGGTGAGAAAGCCCATCGAATACTACCACAACAACATCACAGGAACACTTATCCTCTGCGATGTAATGAGAAATCACGGCTGCAAGCGCATCGTTTTCAGCTCCTCTGCAACTGTTTACGGCTCACCAAAGTCCGTTCCCATCAGAGAGGATTTTCCCCTTTCCACCACCAATCCCTACGGCTCCACAAAGCTCATGATAGAGGGCATTCTGCAGGATATCTGCAAGTCTGACAGCGAATGGAGCGTTGCTCTGCTCAGATATTTCAATCCCATCGGCGCTCACAAAAGCGGCAGACTTGGTGAAAATCCCAATGGCATACCCAACAATCTTATGCCCTACATTCAGCAGGTGGCTGTGGGCAAGCTCCCCTGTCTGGGCGTTTTCGGAAACGATTGTCCCACCCATGACGGCACGGGCGTAAGAGATTATATCCATGTTGTTGACCTTGCTTTAGGTCATGTGAAGGCTATAAACAAGGTAAGAAGCATGACAGGCGTGGGAATATGGAACTTAGGCACAGGCAAGGGCTATTCCGTACTTGACGTAGTGAATGCGTTCATAAAGGCAAGCGGAGTGGATATCCCCTATGAGATCAAGGAGCGCAGAGCGGGTGATATTGCCGAGTGCTATGCAGACCCCTCAAAGGCTCTGAACGAGCTTGGCTGGAAGGCTGAACGGGGCATTGACGAAATGTGCGAGGACAGCTGGAGATTTATCAAGAATAATCCCAACGGATTATAATAGGAAAACAAAAGCGTTATACCCCCGATTCAGGAGGATATAACGCTTTATCTATTTCGTTTCAAACCTCAGCCGCACCTGTCTCCTTGCATAAGCGTAGCACAGGATATGCACGATGATCGTAATTATCCATGAAATAGGGTAGGACAAAAAAACCGTTTCCACAACGTGATATTCGGGTATCTGAAAAACGGTGGCAAGCCACAGAAGCCGCAGTCCGCAGACTCCCACAATGGAAACTATCATGGGCGGCACCGAATAGCCTATTCCCCTGAGTCCGCCTACAAGAACGTCCATTATGCCGCAAAGGGCATAGGTTCGGGAGATATAGCCGAGGCGTATCATTCCCGCGGCAATTACATCGGGGCTGTCGGTATATATGCTCAGCAGCGGCTCTCCGAAGAAAAGAGCCAGATTCCCGAGACATACGCCCACCACAGTCACGCATATCTCTCCCCGGATAAGTATCTTGTTAAGCCTTTTATATTCGCCTGCACCGAAATTCTGGCTCATAAAGGATATGGTCGCCTGATAAAAGGCGTTCATCGCCATATAAACAAAGCCCTCGATATTGGCAGCGGCGGAATTTCCCGCAACCATTATATTTCCGAAAATATTCACCGAGGACTGTATCACCACATTTGAAAGGGCAAACACTATTCCCTGAAAGCCCGCAGGCAGACCTATCCGTATTATATCACCCAGCTCCTGCTTATGTATGCGTATCTTTTTCAGACACAGTCTTATGGCTCCCTGCTCCTTCATAAGACAGCGGACAACTAAAAATGCGGAAAGGCATTCTGATAACATGGTTGCCAGCGCAACTCCCGCTGCGTCCATTTTAAATACCACAACAAAAAGGAGATTGAGCAGCACATTCACAACTCCCGCCGCCATCAGGTAGTAAAGAGGACGCTTTGTGTCGCCTATGGCACGAAGCAGTGCGCTGCCGAAGTTAAATACCATTACTGCGGTTATTCCCCCGAAATATATCCTGAGATACGAAGCCGCAAGGTCGATTATCTCCTCGGGAGTGCACATGAGCACCAGCATTTCCCTTGCCCCGAAAACACCGATAACAGTAAGCAGTGCGCCGCTTATCAGGCTGAGAGCGATCGAGGTGTGAACTGTTCGGCTCAGAGCCTCGTCCCGCTTTGCTCCGTAAAATCTCGCCGCTGCCACGTTTGCTCCCACAGAAAGTCCCATAAAAAGATTTGTTAGAAGATTTATCAGCGGAGTGTTGGAGCCGACTGCTGCAAGGGAATTATCCCCCGCAAAACGTCCCACCACCACGATATCCGCCGCATTGAAAAGCAGCTGGAGTATGCTTGAAAACATAAGCGGCAGAGTAAACATCAGCATTTTTTTGAGTATCGGACCGCTGCACATATCCATTTCATATTTTTTTGTATTTTCCATTGCCCTTGTCTCCAAAAAATATGTACTGTAAGATAATTTATAATATGTATAATATCACTTATTCACGGCATTGTCAAGAATTGACTTATGCTTTTCTGCATATCATAATATGCATTTGATCCGGCTGCGGTACACGCATTTTTTCTGTAAGCATGGAAATATCTTTAGATATTTTCCATAAAAAGAGGATATAATAATAACGAACATTGACTTGTTCACAAAAAAGTTACAGTTTTCAGTGACGTTTTGCCGAAATAGCTCTTTACAAATTGTACGTTATGATATATAATTTACATTATGTAGAGTTGTTTTTTCTTATACTTTTCGGTCGGAGGTGCTTTTGTGAATACGGATTTCCCCCGTATAATTACCCTGCTTCGCAAAGAACGCAATATAAGCCAGAAGCAGGCTGCCGCCGATCTGGGCGTTTCTCAGGCACTTTTGTCCCACTACGAAAAGGGAATAAGAGAGTGCGGTCTGGATTTCCTTGTAAAGACTGCCGATTATTATAACGTATCCTGCGATTATCTTTTAGGGCGCTGTGCCGAGCCTATGGGCAAGGCTGATACCGCCGTCCCGCCCGTTTCAGGCGGCGAAGACAGGCTCTCGCCCCCTCAGAAGATGCTTATAGATTCAAACAAGCTGATTTTCTCCATGCTGAACGCTCTGGAGGACGCCGCTCTTGAAAAAAGCGTAAGAGGCTATCTGAGCCTTGCGGTCTACCGTATTTTCAGAGTGATCTATTCCGCAAACCCCAAGAATGACCGCCGTTTCTTTACGGTGGACTCCCTTGCGGCAGACGGCTTTACCCTTGCCGCCATGGAGCTTGAAAAGGCTAAGGCGGAGGTCTCGGCAAAATGCGGAGCAATGCAGGGCGTTTCAATAACCACCAATTCCATTTCCGCAGATCACCCCGAATACGCCTCCTCTCTTCTCAATCAGATCAAAGTCTGCGAGGACTGCGTCAGCGGTGCGTCCAAAAGCTCAGAGGACGAGAAATAAGCCCATCGGCATGACGAATGATTTTGTTTTTTCGGGAAATATTATTACTGCCGCCTTCAGCGCTTCGGCTGAGGGCGGTTTTTTGATAAGCTGAAAACAATGTAAAACCGCTTGTCAGCGTTATTTTCTGCTATGATTAGCACTCACAATGTGAAATTGCTAATTTTTTTTGCAAAACCCCTTGACAAGTCGGAAAAATGGTGTATAATATAATTAGCACTCAAGAAGAATGAGTGCTAACAGAATGATATACAAAGTGCTAAAGCAATGAGAGAAAGGGTGATACTCCTGTTGGACGACAGAAAGCTGAGAATACTTGCGGCAGTTGTTGACGAATATATCCGGACAGGAGAGCCTGTGGGCTCAAAAGCCATCGCTTCTCTTCCCGACATCAGAGTTTCCCCTGCCACCATCAGAAACGATATGGCAATGCTGGAGCAGCTGGGCTTCTTGGAGCAGCCTCACACCTCCGCAGGCAGGATCCCCACATACAGCGGATATAAGCTGTATATCGAAACGCTTATGCCAAAAAGAGCTCTTTCCGATGATGAAAAGGAAATGCTCGATAATGCCCTCGGCAGTGATTTTTCCTCCGAGGATGCGCTTATTGACAATGCCACAAGAGCGCTGGCGGAGATAACCGACTGTGCGGCAGTTGTATCAAACTGCTCCCCTCAGTTTTCGGTAATAGCCAAGGTAGACGCTGTTCCCACAGGAAAGCATATGTATGTGCTTCTGATGATAACCTCAACGGGCAGCATCCAGAACAAGATATGCAGGCTCGAGCTTGATCTTACCCATGAGCAGCTTGCGTTTTTCAATGAATATATGACCAGAAACCTCAGCGGCATGAGCGTTGACAGTCTTTCGGACGAAACACTTGAAAGGCTCGCCGAGGCAATGGGTGCATATACAGTTACTCTTTCCCCCCTTATGAAGGGGATAAGAGAGCTTGCGAAGGGCTTTATGCAGAGCGACGTTCACGTCAGCGGCGAAAGAAACCTTCTCAAAAGGAACGATATCGAAGCAGGCGACGTTATCAGATTCTTTGAGCAGAAAAATGAGTTCTCAAAGCTTCTTGACGACAGCTTCAGCGAGCTGAAGGTGCTGTTCGGAGAGGACGGCGGCTTCGTTATCGGCAATTCCAGCATGATAGTTTCCCCCATAAAAAAGGGCAGGCGGACAGCAGGCTCACTCGGACTTATCGGACCCCTGCGGCTCGATTACGCAAAGGTAATACCTTATATCGAGTACATGACGGAGAAGATAAGCGAGATGATATCAGGCGATGCCGAGGAGTTCCCGCCCGCGCTGGAAACGAAAAATGACACAGGACAGAAAGGATGATATACAAAATGGCAGAAGAAAAAGATAATCTGACAGAAGCCGCCGAGGAAGCGGCAGCCGAGGCAGAGCAGTCCTCCGAAGAAGCAGTTCCTGAGGAGCAGACCGAAGAAAGCAAGGACGCTCCCGCAGAGGAACCGGAGCTTTCTCCCGAGGAAAAGCTTGCGGCAGAGGTGGAAAGCCTTAAAAAGGAGCTTGCGGACGAAAAGGAGAAATATCTCCGCCTTGACGCAGAGTATTACAACTACCGCACCCGCTCCCTCAAGGAAAAGCAGGACGCTTACGACAACGCTCTTATGAAGACCGTCACAGAGGTGCTTAGCGTTATCGACAACCTTGAAAGAGCTGTCTGTGCCGAATGCTCCGACGAGAATTACAAGAAGGGCGTTGATATGATATTCAGGCAGTATCTTGCAATACTTGAAAAGCTGGGCGTTTCCGAGATACCCGCAGAGGGTCAGCCATTCGACCCCAATCTTCACAATGCGGTAAGCAGCTGCGAGAATGAAGAGCTTGGAGAAAATACCGTTGCGGCAGTTCTGCAGAAGGGCTACACCTTGGGCAAAAAGGTTATCCGCCACGCAATGGTAACAGTAGCAAACCCGTAACAATATCCGTTACACAGAAAAATAAAACATTTACTTTGAAAGGAAGATTTTTATGTCAAAGATCATTGGTATCGACCTTGGTACAACCAACTCATGCGTAGCCGTTATGGAGGGCGGCAGCGCAGTCGTAATCCCTAACTCCGAAGGTGCAAGAACCACTCCTTCCGTTGTGGGCTTCACCAAAACAGGCGAAAGACTTGTAGGTCAGGTAGCAAAGCGTCAGGCTGTAACCAACGCTGAAAGGACCATTTCCTCCATCAAGAGACACATGGGCTCCGATTATAAGGTAACTATCGGCGACAAGAAGTACACTCCTCAGGAAATCTCCGCTATGATCCTTCAGAAGCTGAAGGCTGACGCAGAGGCATATCTTGGCGAGACCGTTACCGAGGCTGTTATCACCGTCCCCGCTTACTTCACCGACGCTCAGCGTCAGGCTACAAAGGACGCAGGTCAGATCGCAGGTCTCAATGTTAAGAGAATCATCAACGAGCCTACCGCTGCGGCTCTCTCCTACGGCATCGACAAGGAGCAGGATCAGACCGTTATGGTATATGACCTTGGCGGCGGTACCTTCGATGTATCCATCATCGAAATGGGCGACGGCGTTCAGGAAGTTCTTGCAACAGCCGGTAACAACCTCCTCGGCGGCGACGATTTCGACCAGAGAATAATCGACTGGATCGTTGCTGAATTCAAGCGCTCCAACGGCATCGACCTTTCGGGCGACAAGATGGCTATGCAGAGACTCAAGGAAGCAGCAGAAAAGGCAAAGTGCGAGCTTTCCGGTGTTACCACCGCACAGATCAACCTTCCCTTCATTACTGCCGACGCAACCGGCCCGAAGCATCTTGATCTTACCCTTTCCAGAGCAAAGTTCAATGAACTTACTGCTGATCTCGTAGAAAAGACCATGGGCCCGTTCGTCAGGCTCTTGCTGACAGCGGACTCAAGGTTTCCGATATTGAGAAGGTTCTTATGGTCGGCGGCTCCAGCCGTATCCCCGCAGTTATCGAGGCTGTAAAGAACTTCACAGGCAAAGAGCCCTTCAAGGGCATCAACCCCGATGAGTGCGTTGCTCTCGGTGCTGCTATCCAGGGCGGCGTTCTTGGCGGCGACGTTCAGGGCATGGTTCTTCTCGACGTAACTCCGCTTTCCCTCGGTATTGAAACCATGGGCGAAGTCTGCACAAAGATCATCGAGCGCAACACCACCATCCCGACCAAGAAGTCTCAGGTATTCACCACCGCTGCTGACGGCCAGACCTCCGTTGAGGTTAAGGTTCTTCAGGGTGAGCGTGAATTCTCCCGCGATAATAAGCTTCTCGGCGTCTTCCATCTTGACGGCATTGCTCCGGCAAGAAGAGGCACACCGCAGATCGAAGTTACCTTTGATATCGACTCCAACGGTATCGTTTCCGTTTCCGCAAGAGATAAGGGTACCGGCAAGGAGCAGCACATCACCATCACATCTTCCACATCCATGAACAAGGACGAGATCGAAAAGGCTGTCAAGGATGCAGAAAAGTATGCTGCAGAAGACGCTATGCGCCGCGAAGAGGTCGATGCACGCAATGCCGCCGATCAGGTCATCTATCAGACCGAAAAGCTTCTTGACGATGTCGGCGACAAGTGCGACGCATCCATGAAGAGCGGCATCCAGAGCAAGATCGACTCTCTCCGTTCCATCAAGGATACCGGCAGCGTAAGCGATGTCAAGAGAGCTACAGATGAGCTCCAGCAGGAGGTCTACAAGCTCAGCGAGATCCTTTACAAGGATGCCGGCGCAGCCGGTGCTCCCGGTGCTGGCGATTTTAACGCAACACAGGATGTCGGCGGTTACGATATCCCCGACGCAGACATCAACTAAATATAAACCGGATTCGGGATGGCAGGCTCGGGCAACCGGGTCTGTCATCCTTTTCGAGGAGGAGCAGCTTTGGCTGAAAAACGCGATTTTTACGCTGTGCTCGGTGTTGAAAAGGGTGCAAGCGATGAGGAAATAAAAAAGGCATACCGTCAATCGGCAAAAAAATATCACCCGGACCTTCATCCGGGCGATACCGGTGCGGAAGCAAAATTCAAAGAGGTCAACGAGGCTTACGAAGTCCTGTCCGATAAGGAAAAGCGTGCGCGTTACGATCAGTTCGGCCATGCCGGTGTCGACCCCAACTTCGGAGCCGGCGGCGGTGGATTCGGCGGATTTGACGGATTCGATCTGAGCGATCTTCTTGGCAGCTTTTTCGGTTTCGGAGGCGGCGGAGCATCCAGAGCAAGAGCCAATGCCCCGGTTCGCGGCAACGATATACGCCAGTCGGTCATTCTTTCGTTTGAAGAGGCCGCAAAGGGCTGTGAAAAGGAGATAAAGTTCCGCCGAATCGAGCAATGCAGCGATTGTCACGGCTCGGGTGCAAAGGCCGGAACATCGCCTAAAACCTGCCCCAACTGCAGCGGCAGCGGCTATGTAAGGGTACAGCAGCGCACTCAGCTGGGTGTGTTCCAGACCCAGCACGCCTGCGAAAACTGCAAGGGTACCGGTAAGATAATCGAACACAAATGCTCCAAATGCAACGGCATGGGGCTTATCAGAATACAGCGCGTAAAGAAGGTCGATTTCCCTGCCGGTGTCGATGAGGGAATGTCGCGCACCGTACGCGGCGAAGGCAACGTCGGCACAAACGGCGGTCCTTCCGGTGATCTCTATGTTGATATAGTCGTACGTCCCCATCATTTCTTTGAGCGCGACGGTTATGACGTCCACTGCGAGGTACCGCTCTCGTTTGCTCAGGCTGCGCTGGGCTGCGAGCTTGATGTCATGACTTTGGACGGCACCCACAAGGTAAAGGTTCCTGCCGGAACCCAGCCGGGCGATCATCACACCATGAAAGGCATGGGCATCCAGCGTCTTAACGGCCGCGGCAAGGGTGACCAAATCGTCCATTACACCGTAACCGTTCCAAAGGGACTCAACAGCGCACAGAAAAAGCTTATCGAAGAGCTTGAAAAGACACTTCCCAAAAACGGCGCAAAAAGCGGATTCTTCGACTGATCGGAGTGAATTTTAATGTATATAATGAAGCTTGTCCCGGTTGTCAAGGACTATATCTGGGGCGGAACCCGTCTTCGCGATGAGTACGGCATTGAATCGCCGTACGAGCGCACCGCCGAAGCATGGATGCTCTCCTGTCACCCGGACGGCCGAGTGAAAGTTGGCAACGGCGAACACGAAGGAAAATCGCTGCCCAAAGTGCTTACGATGCATCCCGAATACATGGGCACTCATGCCAGAAATTTCAGCATGTTTCCCGTAATGATAAAGCTTATCGATGCCCACGACAACCTCTCGCTGCAGGTTCATCCCGATGACGAATATGCACTTGCGGTTGATAACGATCAGGGAAAGCACGAGCTTTGGTATATCATCGACTGCGACGAGGATTCGGAAATAATCTACGGTTTCCGCGAGGAATTGACACAGGAAGAGTTCAAACGCGCTATCGAGGACGGCACGATACTCGTTTCGGTAGAGCATTTTAAGCCGAAAAAGGGCGATGTTTTCAACATCGAAGCCGGCACGATCCACGCCATAGGCAAGGGAATACTGCTTGCAGAGGTACAGCAGAATTCCAACGCCACCTACCGCGTGTACGATTATGACCGCACCGATGCCGAGGGTAATCGCCGCCAGCTTCACATCAGCAAGGCTATCGATGTTACCATAACCACACCGCCTACCATACCGCCCGGAGCGATGAGTCCGCCGGAGGATGTTGAAGCTCACACCCAGACGCTTCTCGGCACCTGCGAATACTTCAATACCACATTGGTTGAAACCTATATGCCTACCCACATTCAGGTGGATGACGATTCTTTCGCCTGTGTTCTTATGGTCGAGGGAAGCGCAAAATTTTACGCCGGTGATAACGATATTGAGCTTAACAAAGGCGAATGCGCCTTCATTCCCGCAGGTACCGGAAAGGTCACCGTAAACGGACAGTCAAAATTTATACTTACAAAGATATAGGATATAAAAAACAAGCTCGCCGCCTGTAGGTGTCGCGAGCTTGTTTTTTATTATGCTAAAATAATTTTTATATAATGAGCAAATTTAGTCTTCTTATGTGTTTTATTTGTGAAAGGAGGCACGATAATGAATCGCTCTTCTGCCGATAAAGACTATTTAGAAAAGGCGATATCACTGTATTCAAAAAGCATGATCCGAGCCGCATACAGTATCACCTCAAACTTGAACGAATCAGAAGACATCGTCCAAGAAGTATTTTTCAAGCTGTTCAGTAAGCAACCGGTTTTCAATGACCCGAATCACGAAAAAGCGTGGCTTTTAAGGGTCACGATAAACGACGCCCACAACAGAATGCGCCAGCTAAAAAACACACAACTGAACGAATCATTTACAGACAGCACAGTATACTTTCCGGATGACGATCAACGTGCGGTAATGGCTGCAGTTCAATCTCTTGATGAGAAATACCGCATCGTCATCCATCTGCATTTTTATGAGGGGTATACCATAAATGAAATATCCAAACTGCTGGATATCCCTTCCTCTACCGTGGGGACAAGACTCGAACGTGCAAAATCAAAATTAAAAACCATTTTAGAACCGGAGGTATTTTGATGAAAAACTTTCCAGACAGATACAAAGAAGCTTGTGAGCAGATAGATGTATCCGAAAATTTTTCCGCTGACACTTTGGATAAAATCTCCTATGAAACAAACACGATAAAACAAAGCCAAAAGCCGTTCCACAAAAAGCTTTTCGCTGTCGTTGCCGCGATTATGGCTGTACTCATGCTCACGGGTACCGTGTTTGCCGCCGAGCATTTTAGGAAGGTTCGACTCAGCGAAAATGCCGGATTTTCAGCAAAAACAAACGAGTATACCGAAAACGTCGATCTTACGGTTGAGCATAATGGTCTGACAGTAAATCTTACTGAAGCAGTATGCGAAAACAACAAGCTATACATCACATTCAACTACAGAATGGACGATATGAGCAATGTTGCGCTGATTTCAAATTTTCCTGGATCGATTCTTATTGATGGAAAAGAAATATTTTGCACCGTAATCAATACGGGTAGCATCGCCAATGACGGTATATATTTTGTTACCTGCGAATATGATCTTGATACGTTACAGTATGTTTCCGGCAACGATTTTAAACTATTCACTCTCTCACCCGGAGAACATGATTTTGTTCTTGATTTTGAATACATGGAAATCATGCATCGTGATGGCTGTACCACCAAAATCGACGGTCCCTGGAGCTTTAGATTTTCTCTCGATACCGACTCTCTTAAAACCGAAACTGTAATTTACAGCATTAACAAAGAAATCATTCTCCAAAACGGAGACCGTATTATTTTGGATAAAATAATCTGTACTCCGCTCAGCCAAAGACTTTGCTATAATATAATTCCGGCCGATGGAAATGACTTTATATCCTACCGTGTTTCAGCAAAGGCAACAGACTCGCTTGGCAGTCAATACGAATTTTCTTTCCATAGCGGATCGTTACACTACGGAGAATCAGTAAATATCATGCCGGATAACTTCTCCTACGATTCGGACATTATATCACTTATTATCACGATAACCGATCGCAATGATAATATTTTGTTTGATTCAGATGAGGCTATAATCGCACATGAGAACAATAGTTAGATTATCGCGCTGTTTCTTGCTTACCAACCTCTCGAAAAAAACAAGCTCGCCGCCTGTAGGTGTCGCGAGCTTGTTTTTATTATGAAAATACAATTTAGAATAGCACGCCGATAAATTGGGGTTTATCTAATAAGCTCTTTTTAAATCAGATTACACAAATCCGACAAATCACTAATTCTTTGTTTTCCAATGCCTATACCCCAAAATTTCAGTCCAACACTTTCTGCGCACTTCATATCGCTCAATGAATCTCCACACATAAAAGATTCCTCCAAATTGATTTCCGGATATTTCCTTATTGCCTGCTTTATTAGCCCATTTCTCGGTTTGCAACAATCACCTTGTTCGGTTCGTGCATGAGGGCAATAAAAAACATCCAAAATACTAATATCATTTTCTATGAGT
>JAGBFZ010000139.1 GCA_018110855.1 Oscillospiraceae bacterium | reverse complement strand
TCCCTCAGGTTCAAGCCGATATTATCATAAAGATAGGCATTCTCCTCGGGTATGGTATGGTCGATAAGCAGACTTTTCAGCTCGGGAAGAAAACGCTTAGCCGCCATATTGCAGCCCATGAACTGCTTTTTTCTGTTGAATATGATATATCCGCTGTTCTCCGACTGCTCAAGATTATCAGATACCATTTTCGACACGTCGTACATTACTATTCGCCTGAATATCATGAGAACTACTATTTCCACAACAAGATATACATACACCGTAAAATCAAGCTTCGAGCCTGCAAGCCGCTGAATAAAATAAGAGGCATAGGTTATTATCACCGACACAAGCAGCACTGCTGAATATTTATAAGAGCATCTCTGCTGCCTGAACAGAGCAACTATCATTATCACAAGCATTGCTATGGCATAGCATATAAGAAACAACAGATAAATCCAATGCAATGCTCCATATTCCTTTACAAGAAATGTGAAGCCTCCCGAGGTATCAATAGAAGCCGATTTGTAATACCAATCGGTATAGCCTGTTGACCATGTACTGAGAAGCACTGCAAAGTTTATTGCTGCCATTATCAGCATTTTTCGGTGACTTATACGAACCCTGAGCATCTGGCAGATAGTGGTCAGCAGAAAAAAAGGAAGAAAAACTGAGGCAAAATAGATAAATCTGTTGGCAAGAAGCGCCTCCTCCACATTTTGAGAAACTGCCAGCGCAAGACAGGCTGCATTATTTATGATAACACATGTGAAGGACATAAGCAGAGTGGATATGCTCTGATGATGACCGATTGCCCACAGTATCATAAAAAACAAAAAGGAAAGCGCAAGTGCGCATGAATAATAGACGATTACCATAATATGTCAATCCTCAGCTTGTGATTTTTATCGGTTTATCATGTAAAATTATAACATATTCCGAAGTAAAAATCAACTGTATTTATAATATTTTTCAGACAATTATTGACTTTTTTTATTATAATATGTTATTATATAAATAATATAATATTAAAATGGAGGTATTGATATGAACGAATGGGAAAAGATAATGGATGAGCGCTTTTGCTGCGATAATGTAATAGCACTTGCCACCTGTGAAAATGACCGTCCTCATGTCAGAAACGTAAATGCTTTTTACGAAAACGGTTCATTTTACATAATCACCTATGCTCTTTCAGACAAGATTAAGCAGCTTGAGAAAAATCCCCATGCTGCAATTTCGGGAGAATGGTTCACTGCCCATGGAATTGCGGAAAATATGGGATATATCGGCAATGAGGAAAATCTCACCACAGCCGATAAGCTGAGAGCTGTTTTCTGCGAATGGATAGATAACGGGCACGTTGATTTCAATGACAAAAACACCGTTATACTGCGGATAAGGCTTACTGACGGTGTGCTCTTTTCTGAAGGCAAAAGATATGATATCGTTTTTAACGCATAATGCAGCATTTCAAACGAGATATTCTATGTTATAATCGTTTTTTCAAGCCGTTTGCAGATAGTGCAGGCGGCTTTTTCATGTCATTTTGCAAAAGGTCACTGCGGCGAAATCCGCCTCATGCTTATGCTATATCCAAAATTTCGGTAATTTCTCAAAAACTCAGACTATTTTTATTGACAAAAGCATTTAAAAAGTGATATAATAAATATATGTATTGTTATTATCCACAGACAGAAAGGAAAAAGCTATGTTCGTAGATAAAGCGGTCATAAAGATCAAGGCGGGAGACGGCGGAGACGGCGCGGTTTCCTTTCATCGTGAAAAATACGTTGCAGCAGGCGGTCCCGATGGCGGAGACGGCGGCAGAGGCGGCGATATTGTTTTTGCGGTGGACGACAGCCTTTCCACCCTTATTGATTTCAGATACAAAAGAAAATTCGCAGCTCAGAGAGGTCAGGACGGCTCCTCACGAAACTGTACGGGAAAAAACGCCCCCGATCTTGTTATAAAAGTCCCCCGAGGCACTGTTGTCAGGGACGCAGCCACAGGCAGAGTTATGGCGGATATGTCCTCCGATGAGCCCAAGGTGCTTGCAAAGGGAGGCAAGGGAGGCAAGGGAAATGCCCGTTTTGCCACCCCCACCCGTCAGATCCCAAAATTTTCAAAGCCGGGCTTTATGGGCGAGGAATTTGAGGTCAGCCTTGAGCTGAAGCTCCTTGCGGACGTGGGTCTGGTGGGATTCCCCAATGTGGGAAAATCTACCCTTATTTCCGTTGTTTCCGCTGCAAAGCCTAAAATCGCAAATTATCACTTCACCACCCTCACTCCCGTTCTGGGTGTGGTTAAAATGAGCGAGGGACATTCATTTGTTATGGCAGATATCCCGGGTCTTATCGAGGGTGCTTCGGAAGGAGTAGGTCTTGGTCACGAATTCTTACGTCATGTGGACAGATGCAGACTTATTATCCATGTGGTGGACGTTTCGGGCAGCGAGGGACGGGATCCCAAGGAGGATTTCGAGATAATCAACAGAGAACTGAAAAACTTCTCCGAAGACCTTGCAAAACGTCCTCAGATCATCGCTGCAAACAAATGCGACATGGCTTCTCCTGAGCAGATAGCAGAGTTCAGAGCCTTTGCAGAAAGCAAGGGGCTCCCCGTTTATGAAATTTCCGCCGCAACCACTCAAGGCACAAAGGAGCTTATCGCTGCTGCATATAAGGAGCTTGAAAAGCTCCCCCCCATCAAGGAATACGAGGTGGAAGCCCCCACTCCCGCAGAGCTGGACGAGCAGGCAGGTATGGGCGAGCGATTCGAGATAACCCGTGGAGACGATGCTGTATTCTATGTCACAGCTCCATGGCTTGAGCATATCATGCGCACTGTTGATATGGAGGACTACGCTTCGCTTCAGTATTTCCAGAGAGTTCTCAGAAACACGGGCATTATTGACAAGCTTGAGGAAATGGGCATTGAAGAAGGCGACACCGTTAATATCTTCGGCTTTGAGTTTGATTTTGTTTTCTGATAGGAGGTAACCACTTTATGGGAATAATTAACAATCTTTTCGGAAAGAAAAAACCTTCACTTGAGGAAGATATCCATTCCGCCTGCGAATGGGTGGTGAATGCTTTGAATGTCTCAGGATATAATGCGGATTATTCACTTGAAAGTATGAAAGAGCTCGACCGCTTCTTTGATGAACAAAGCGGTGAAGGCGGCATTCTTTCACGAAACAGAGGTCAGATAATTTTTGCAGTTTCAAGCTACATTGGCGAAACCGTTATCCGCCTGTACGGCGGAAAATGGAGCGGCAGCGATGAAATAAATATGTCTGTTGAATTAAATAACGGCACGATTATTTTCCCGACTCAAAAGGTAATGAAAAGATATCAGAACGGTTCCGAGGACAGCATTTATGCATATGTATATGTACTTGGAACTCCCGCGGAGTCTCACACATAACGAGAAGCGAAAGGACGGTCCTACTTATAGAAAAACGTGAGGTCAATCAGTACAGTCCCCTCACTCTTGCTTTTTTAGGAGATGCGGTTTACAGCCAGCTTGTAAGGGAAAAGCTGGTGCTTGCCGCAAATATGCCGGTTAAAAAGCTCCACCCCGCGTCGGTGGAAAGGGTCAGGGCTAATTATCAGGCAAGAGCCGCAATGCTTATAGAACCGCTGCTTACAGAGGAAGAGGCTACTGTCATGAAACGGGGCAGAAACGCTTCGTGCAGCTCGGGAAGCGTTCCGAAAAGCTCCGATCCTGTGGAATACCACAAGGCAACGTCACTTGAGGCATTGTTCGGATATCTTCATCTGCTTGGCGGGCATGAGCGAATAAAAGAGCTTTTTGATTACATCTGGGAGAATACGGAGGTGAGTCAGAATGTTAATGCTGGAAAACATTAATATGATAAGCTGCGGTATGACCAACTGCTTTGTTATCCGGGGAAAAAAGGGTGATGTCCTCATTGACACAGGCAGAGAGGAGTATCGCGATCATATCGAAACATGGCTGTTGAATTATAATATCAGTCTCATTATCCTCACCCACGGTCATGCAGACCACATTCAGAATGCGGATTATTTTTCAAAGCTGTACAATTCTCCCATTATGATAAGCCCCTATGATATGCGCCTTGCAAGGGACAACACCTGCCGCCCATATTACATAACAAATCCTATCGGAAGGATAATGAAAAAGCAGACGGAGATGAATCTCCACATCAGAACAAACCGCTTCGATCCCGCAATTTACGCCGAGGAAGGCATGGATCTGACTCCATACGGCATTGATGGCGTTATCATTAACCTTGAGGGGCATACAAAAGGCTCTGTGGGAATACTCTGCAAAAGCACGGTGGGTTACGACCTTTATGCGGGAGACGCAATAATGAATATTCCTGTTCCAATGCTTCCTATGATATCCGAAAGCCCTAAAATGGCAAGAGAAACAATGGAAAGGATAATAACCCTCGCCCCGGATCGTATCCTATGCGGACACGGTGATCCTATTATCTGCGGTCATAAGGCATACAAGCTTTTTATTGACAGATTTTAGATGCCGCAATGCGGACGACACAACCAAAATCTATAATATTTTTTAAGGAGAATTTTTATGTCAGGTCATTCAAAATGAAACAACATCAAAAGGAAAAAAGAAGCTACCGACGGAGCAAAGGCAAAGATCTTCACCAAGATCGGACGTGAGATCGCTGTTTGCGTAAAGGAAGGCGGCGGAG
>JAGBFZ010000138.1 GCA_018110855.1 Oscillospiraceae bacterium | reverse complement strand
TATGGCGTTGTTATTGGTGAATTCGGTGCGACCAACAAGGATAATCTTGAGGACAGAGTTGCATGGGCAAAGGATTACTGCGGAAAGGCTGCTTCTCTTGGCATTCCCTGCGTACTCTGGGACAACGGCGGCACAAAGGTCGGCAGTGAGAATTTCGGTATGATATTCAGGCTCCCCAAAACTATCCACTACCCCGAGCTGCTTGATGCAATGCTTGAAGCATACAAATAATAGTGTGATATAAAAAGACTGATACGGCAAAGGAAATTTTCCATGCCGCATCAGCCTTTTCCGATTTCACGGTAAGACGCAATCAGATTTTCAATATTGTTATAATATCTGATTTGCGGTTGATTTTTTCTGTGGGGTATGATATAATTAGTCTGACATTATTGGCGGGTGACGACCCGCAAACCGAATTATTATATTTACCAACCAATTGAAAATATAAGGGGAAAATCATGATCAGACCATATGAATCAAAAGACTTATCACAGTGTGCTGCAATATTCAAGGAAGCATTTTCGGAAGAGACATGGGGCTGCGTATGGACTCATGAACGGGCAGAAGCATATATTTCCGATCTCACCTGTCATCCGAAATTTATCGGCTTTGTTTCCGAAGAAAACGGTGTTATCGACGGTGCAGTACTTGCCTGCAGAAAAGTCAGCTGGAATAATGATGAGATACATATAGATGAACTTATCGTTGCTCCTCAGAAACAACGTACAGGCATTGGCGGAAAGCTGGTTGATGCTGTCAAGGAATACAGCAAAAACAACGGACTTGCAGGAATTGTTCTTTACACCGCCGAACAGGCACCCGCTGAGAAATTCTATGAAAAGAACGGCTTTCAGGTATCTGAGGGCGTAATTTGTATGTATTGGGTATGACAGATAAATATTTTCATCGGAAAGTGATGCATCAAAAAAATCTCAGGATCATTTGGGACTGACTTTTTATTTGCTACAACGGAAACATAATCCAAAGGGTGCCTTTTGTCATTTTATCCAAATATTCGCAAAAACATTTGCTAAAAATATATCCTGTATATTATCCTTTTCCAATATATTATGATAAAATAGAGATTAGTATTAAAGCCTGCACCAAAAATGCAGGCTCTCATTTTATTCGTACATATCCCGAAGCTTCTCCAACGCCTTTTTTTCTATCCTCGAAACGTAGGAACGGGAGATGTTCAGCTTGTCGGCAACTTCACGCTGGGTGAGGGGCTTTAAGCCATACAGTCCGTAACGATGGCGTATTACCTCCTTTTCACGCTCGTCAAGGCACTCATCGATAAAGCCGTAAAGCTGACGGGATTTTATCATCACGTCGATCTTATCCACAAGGTTATCGTCCTCGGCGATTATATCCATAAGGCTCATACTGTTGCCGTCTTTGTCAACATCAACCGGTTCATCCAAATAGACATCTCTGGCACTCTTTTTTGCACTTCGGAAAAACATCAGCACCTCATTATCAATGCATTTTGCGGCATAAGTCGCAAATCTGGCAGACTTGGAATTATTAAATGTGGAGACAGCTTTGATAAGTCCTATGGTTCCTATGGATATAAGCTCTTCGCTGTCTACTCCCGGGGCATAATATTTCTTCACCACATGAGCCACAAGACGGAGATTATGCTCGATAAGCTCCCCTCGGGCAGCACTGTCCCCTTCAGCCATTCGTCTGAATGCCTCTGCTTCCTTTTCTGCGGACAGAGGCTTCGGGAATACTGTGCTGCTGTCCATATGAAGGGCAAAATACAGCATATGCTCCAGAAGCCATGAGATTAGTCCGCCAAGCATAAAAATCACCTCGGATATACATTTTTGTAAATGTATATTCGGGGTGAAATTTGTCCTATTCTATTTTTTTGTAAAGAAGCCGTTGTCAAAGAGCGTTTTGCGGTCCGATTTGTCCTTGTGTATTGTGACATCGCCCTCGCAGCGGACATCTCCCTGTATTTCGGTGCAGTCGATATCGCCCTCGCAGCTCTGAACATTTCCGCAGATGACCGAACATTCAATGTCTCCGCCTGCGGAAGCGTTTGCGCCGATATCGCCGCAGTGGATATCATCGCCTGCTGTCACGCTGCCGCCTACATTTCCGCAGTTTACTCCATCGCCTGCCGATACTCCGCCGCCCACGTTTCCGCAGTTCACTCCGTCTCCTGCCGATACTCCGCCGCCTACGTTTCCGCAGTTTACTCCGTCACCGCAGGATATGCCTCCGCATACATTTGCGCAGCTTACTCCGTTTCCGCACTGAATACCGCCGTTTACGTCTCCTTCAATGGAGCAGCTGCCCCATATATCCACATTAAGCTTCGGCTGCTCAGAGGGGTTGGGCATTTGCAGCTTTATCACAAGTCTGCTGTCATACTCGCTCTTCCCAAGCACCTTATTTCCTCTTGCCTGTACTATCCGCAGTCTGCCGTCATCGGGAAGTCCGAACTCCGCCTGATTTACAGCTTCCCTGCCCGTCAGAAGAAAGTCGATAGTGACGCCGAAAAATTCTCCCAGCTCGGGCAGCAGCGTTATATCGGGGCAGGAAAGTCCGTTTTCCCATTTGCTGACTGCCTGAACGGTGACTCCCATTTGCTCCGAGAGGGCTTCCTGAGATATTCCTTTTTCGTTCCTGAGCCTTTTAATGTTCTCCGCAATTACTATTTTCATATTTTTGACCTCCGCTGTTATTTTATGTCATAATTATAACATCGGGACAAGTCGATGAACAGATATCATCTGTTGATATTTATTCAACTGTTGGTTGATTATCGTCTGTATCGGATTTTTCGCTGCCTTTGCCCATTCGCTTCATGACAATAGGAAGCGCTGCTCCTATTATGAATATCACGATCGCAATTATTCCCTCACCGTTTAATGCAAATTCCTTTGGGTAAATTGCGGGAAGCGAGCCGACTATAAGCCCGATTATTGCACAGTAGGTTCCTGTCTTGCACTTTTTAAGAAGTATGCTGATTATCTTTGCCGCCGCTAAAAGACCTATCGCTGCTCCGATGACATAATAGGCAAGGATTACAAAATCAAGGTTATTTACGGCGTTGATGGCGGTCTCATATCCACCCAGTATCTTTAATACCAGCGCACCGCTTAACCCGGGCATTATCATTGCTACTGCGGAGAATATCATCATTACGATAAGAGAGACCGGATTTGTTCCGAAGGCGGCGCTGCCCTCTTTAAGAGAATTGAAAAGGATTATTCCCACTGCTGCAACAAGAAAGGGTATTATATGATATATCTTCAGCTTCCCCTCAGAGCGGCATTCCCTGACTATGGCGGGAAGCGAACCGATTATTACGCCAAGGAAGAAAAACTGCGTGGGTACATTGTGATTCTCAAAAAGATATCCAAGAACCTTTGAGGCAAGCAGTATTCCGATCACAATGCCTATTCCCAGCGGTATGAGAAAGGGAAGATTTTTTTTCAGCTTCTTGAGATTCAGGTCAATAGCGTCAAGCAGCTTATCATATATTTTTAATATGAAGGCTATGGTTCCGCCGCTGACTCCCGGAATTGCGTCAGCGATTCCAATGCAGGCTCCCTTTATTACAAGCAGAAGCCATTCTGTGAATTTTTTCATAATACATATTCTCCTGTTCAAATATAATATAAAAAGTATATCATAACTTTTATTTCATTTCAATAGCAAAAGAGAATTATTTTGAATTTTTAACGAAATCTTATTGAAATTTAATTTAAGGTATGGTATAATATAACTAATTCGGAAAGGATGACCACAATGGGTAATTATATCAAAACTTACATGAGATCGGTTGAGAACGCTCTGGAAAACGAAAACACCGACTGGCAGGCTCTCAAGAGAGAACACCTTGTTCAAATTGAATTTATTCAGCACGAAAGGCTCATTCATCTTATGGTTACGATAATGTGCTGCCTGCTGCTCTTTATAGGTCTGTGCGTTTTCTTCATTTCGGGGATAACGCCATTCCTGATCGTTGACGGTCTGCTTCTCATTCTCGTCTTCTGCTATCTCATATACTACTTCTACATAGAAAACAGCACTCAGAAGCTATACAGACTTTATAACCGCATCTGCGCCAAGGCAGAGCCTCAGAATCAGACCGTTTCGGATATTATGACTTTAAAGGAACTGACATAAATCATTCTTAGATTGGAGATTGCACCGTGAAAGTAACCGCTGAGATCGTCCGTGAAATCATTGAGAAAAAAGACATTATCGTTGAATTTCAGCCTATCTATTCCCTTAACACAAAAAAATACATCGGTCTCGAAGCTCTTTCCCGAGGAAAGTACGGCGACGAGGTCATTTCTCCTTATTTTATGTTTGAATATGCCAAAAAGGACGGCTCTGTTCTTACTCTGGACAGAATATGCCGTGAAAAGGCTATGAGAGCTTTCTCCGCCGAAGGCTCCGCTCCCTCACTTTTTATCAATTTCGAGACCTCCGTTTTAAACGGCATTACCTCGGGCACGGGAGAGATACTAAAGACTGCTGCGGAAAATCACATCTCACCTCAGAATATTGTTATTGAGCTGAATGAGTCAAGGGTGAAGGATTCCTACAACCTGATGATGTTTGTGGATTTTTATCGCTCAAAGGGCTTTCTTATCGCTCTTGACAATGTTAGCGCAGGGCTTGACACCTTAAACCGCATTATGCTTATAAATCCCGATATCATCAAGATAGACAGGGCTATCGTTTCTCAGATAGACAGCAACAAGTACAATCAGGAGGTCTTCCGCTCCATTATCAACACTGCCAAGCAGATAGGTGCCATGACTGTTGCAGAGGGCGTTGAGACGGTGGACGAGGTCATCACCTGCATGATCATGGGTGTGGATTATTTTCAGGGCTTTTATTTTCAGAAGCCTGAGCAGTTCAATTATCTTTTCACCAACGAAGCAAGGCTCAGGGTGGAGGAAGCCGCTCAGAGGCTGAACATTTCCACTAAGAAAAATCCTACCGTTGTGAACATGAAGATCGAAAGCTACAAGCGCATTATCTATGAGCTTGTGAACCGTCTTTCCTGCATGGAGCATGATGATTTTAATGCTGAGCTTAGAGATTATGTTGACGAGCACAACGAGATAGAATGTGCCTTCCTTATTGACAGCAAGGGCTTTCAGATCACCGACACTGTAATGACTCCCAATGTTGAGATACTTGAGGGCTATCACCCTGCTCTCATGGGCGTTAACCACGACATAAAGAATTATTTCTACGCCATCAAGGAACAGATCGAGGACCCTTTTATCTCGGGCTGGTACATAAGCAATGCTACGGGCAAAAGCTGCAAGACCATTTCTTCCAAATTCTACAACAAAAAGGGTGAGATGATCGTTGCCTGCGTGGACTTGAAAAAGCAGTAATTATTTTTTCGCCGTTCTTCCGTTTTTGGGAAGGACGGCGAAAAATTTACAAATTATACATTGACATTTCAGAACATTTGTGCTATCATATTATCACAGGCATTATTGACGGCGGGAAAATTGTGTGGTATAATTGGTAGTATCAGGTTTTTATTTCGGAAAGGACATTGCAATGAAAAAAGAATACATAATGGGCAACAGCGCTATTGCTCTTGGCGCTCTTGCGGCGGGTGTGAACGTTGTTTCCGGTTATCCCGGCACTCCGTCCTCGGAAATTGTGGAAACTGTTTACAAGTATCCCCATGAGGGCGTTTACCTTGAATGGTCGGTAAACGAAAAGGCAGCTCTTGAGGTGGCTGCTGCGGCGGCTTACTCGGGGGCAAGGTCTATGGTCACTATGAAGCAGGTGGGGCTGAACGTGGCTTCCGACCCGCTTATGTCGCTGGCTTATGTGGGTGTCAAGGGGGGCATGGTTATTGTTTCTGCCGACGACCCGGGTCCCATCTCCTCGCAGACTGAGCAGGACACAAGAATGTTTGCAAAATTTGCTCGCATACCCGTTTTCGACCCCTCCTCTCCCGAGGAGGCTTACACAATGATACAGGATGCCTTCGATTATTCGGAAAAATACTCCACTCCTGTGCTTTTCAGACCTACTACACGAATTTGTCACGCTTATGCTTCGGTGGAGGTGGAGGAAAACACTACTCCCAAGGAATATGAGGAATTTATCAAGGACTCGAAAAAATGGGTAATTTTCCCGAGGCTTTCCTATCAGAATCACGAGATGATAGAAAAAAGAAATCCCGAGATCGGCAGGGATTTTTCCGATTACAATGGAAACTTCTGCGAGGGCAGCGGATCAAAGGCGGTTTTTGCTTCGGGCATAAGCTATGCTTATGCTAAGGAATATCTGAAGGATATTCCCGATGTCAGGCTTTGCAGGATAGCGACTCCTTATCCGTTCCCCGAAAAGTTTGCTCTCGATTGTCTTGAGGGTGTGGACGAGGTGATTTGTCTTGAGGAACTTAGTCCTTTTATTGAAGAGCAGCTGCTTGAAACGGTTGGCAGGTTTGGTTTGTCCCTAAAAATAAAGGGAAAGCTCAGCGGTGATGTGAAGGCTGCGGGTGAAAATTCAGCTGATTATGCAGCAACGGTTCTGAGCAAATTCTGCGGCAGAGAGACTCCCGCAAATGGTATTGATCTATCGGATATGCCGTCTCTCCCTGTTCGTCCCCCCGTATTATGCGCCGGCTGTCCTCACAGGGCTTCCTTCTATGCGGTAAAGCAGGCTATGAAGGGCAGGAAAAGCTATTTCTGCGGCGATATCGGCTGCTACACTCTCGGCAATGCAATGCCCCTTGATATGGTGGACACCTGTCTTTGCATGGGTGCGGGCATTACTATGGCGCAGGGCTTCAATCATGTTGACTGTGACGGAGTTTGCTTTGCTTTTGTGGGCGATTCCACATTTTTTGCTTCGGGAATGACGGGTGTTGTGAATGCAGTCTACAATGAAGCGGACATGATACTCTGCGTTCTGGACAATTCCACTACGGCTATGACGGGTCATCAGCCTCACCCCGGTACGGGTCGCACCATGATGGGCAATGTGGTGGAAAAGGTCAGCATTGTGAAAATTCTTGAGGGAATGGGTGTTAAGAAGATAATTACTGTTGATTCTCTCGATCTCCCTGCGGCTGTGTCTGCTGTGAAGGAATGTGCGGACATTAAGGGCGTTAAGGCGATAATTTTCAAGTCACCCTGCATTGCGGTCACTAAGCCTGCGGGTAAGGTCAGCATTTCCGACAAGTGCATTAACTGCAAAAAGTGCATTAAGGAGATCGGCTGCCCTGCGCTTATCATTTCCGACGGAAGGGTTTCTGTTGACAAGGGGCTTTGCACAGGCTGCGGGCTTTGTTCTCATGTTTGTCCCGTTTCTGCTATATGCAAAGGAGGTGACTGCTGATGAAGATGGATATTCTTGTTTGCGGAGTCGGCGGTCAGGGAACTGTTCTTGCTTCAAAGCTTATCGCTTCGGCGGCTATGAGCCTCGGAAATACTGTTCATTCGGCTGAGACTATCGGCATGGCGCAGAGAGGCGGTTCGGTCACAAGCCATATTCGTATCGGTGAGGATGCTTACTCCCCTCTTATTCCTCTCGGCAGCGCTGACATTATCATTTCCTTTGAGCCTGCGGAGGCTGTGAGGAATCTGATGTATCTCAAAAAGGACGGTTATGTTATTGTTAACCGCATTCCCGTCAAGCCTACGACCGAATCACTGCATGACACGGGTTATGACGGCTCGGAAATGATCGGATACATAAAGAAAAAATGCGGCTGCTTAGTGGTTGACGCTTCTGAGCTTTGCGGTGAGCTTGGTGCAAAATTCTACAATTCCGCTATTCTCGGGGCTGCTGCGGGGTCGGGAAAGCTGGGCATTTCTCCCGAAGCTCTTATTTCCGAAATTGAGCGGAGAGTTCCCGAAAGATTTATTGAGGCAAACAAAAAGGTTTTTGCGGCGGGTATTGACGCTGCCGGAAAATCAAAAATATGAAAGAAGGCTTTTCGTTATGAAACTGAACGAAATTCAGCTGGGTCAGGTGGACGCTCAGATCAAAAGACTTGTTAAGACTGACAGCTATTACGGCAAAATGTACCGAGATATGGGCATTGAGGGCATTAGCAGCCAGGAGGATTTTGAAAAGCTCCCCTTCTCAAGCAAGGACGATCTGAGAAATGCTTATCCTCTCGGCATTCAGGCTGTTCCCGATGAGGATATTGTGCGCATACATTCATCTTCGGGCACTACGGGCAAGCCTGTTATTATCCCCTATACTGCCAAGGACGTGGACGACTGGGCTATTATGTTCGCTCGCTGCTATGAGACTGCGGGCATTACCAATAAGGACAGGATACAGATCACCCCCGGCTATGGATTATGGACGGCGGGTATCGGCTTTCAGGCAGGCTGCGAAAAGCTGGGCGCTATGGCTGTTCCCATGGGTCCCGGAAACACCGAAAAGCAGCTTCAGATGATGATGGATC
>JAGBFZ010000137.1 GCA_018110855.1 Oscillospiraceae bacterium | reverse complement strand
GGATTTCGCCGTCTGCGGACGGCGACAAGGTGGCTCCGCCCCCTTGACCCCTGCCACCTTTGAAAAGGTGGACGAAACTTTTACTGTGTCCTCATTTGTGCAGATTTTTTTCATCTATGGACTTTTTCAACAAGCTGAACCGTCAATTCATCACGATTGACGGTTATTTTCATACATATTCGCTTTTCGGATAATGACCGTTTTAAGAATTTTCTTCCGAATTGATATTTTTGCCCAGCAGACGCAGCTTCAGCGCACGAAGCTTTGCCATCTGACGTGAATTATAAAGCACGCCAAGAATAAGTACACCTGTCATTATGCCAAGGCACAGTCCCGAGAGAAAATCAAACTCCTCGCCTGCGTCCGAGAAAAGCAGTATCATATAACCTGCCGCAGCTACAAGACCTGCAATAAAGAAATATCCGATCTTTCTTGAGAAATCCATCTTTTCATTGTTGCTGTAATCTGCCGCCTTGAGAACGGTCTCACGAGTTTCCTTATCCATCTGTACATCTTTCCTTTCACCGTCTAAAATTTCCCGCAGCTCTACATTGTAATAGTCTGCAAGCTGAATGAGTATATCCAGGTCGGGCAGATTTGTTCCTGTTTCCCAGCGTGAAACACTTCTGTTGGAAACGCCCGTCAGCTCAGCAAGCTGCTCTTGGGTAATGCCCTTTTCCTTTCGCAGCTCCTTCAGGAAGCTGCCAATCTTCTTCTGATCCAATTTTGGAACCTCCTTTCAATACTCATCATATCAGACGGAACGAAAAATGTACACGACATATTGCGGGAATACCGTATTATCTGCAAATTCACGCTGTATGTCTATAATCCTTATGAGGAATGATCATGATATTCCCTCTCTATCCACGTCATAAGGAGTCTTACTATCCGCTCCTGTTCGTTTTTTGAAAGCTCCCGCCCTTTGGGAACACGATACCATTTTTCAAGGCAGCCCCGACAGCAGCAGGCACAGGCGTGCTGAGCGATAAAAACGGGGTGTCCCCTCATGGGCGTCTGCTTACCGTCATTGGGAATAACCGCAGGAGCAAGCCGCTCTGCAATAAAATCCGAACAATGACTTCGGATAGTCTCCATACCCTTTTTATCAATGTACTTTATATCCTTCTCGGACAGATGAAATCTTGCTCTGAACGCCGATCTTTTCAGCTTCATCAAAGCCTCGTCAACGGTCTGCATATGCCTACTTCTCTCTTGAAACGTAGTATTTGTTCGGATTCTTTTCCATATCAACATAGACCTTCATAGAATCCCCCTTGACATACGGACATGAATTCGGATGATAGGGTCTGCTCGTGAAGGTGAGCCGCCTTCCGAAGCCGTCATCATAAACAAACACAGCCTGATTATACCGAACATTGTTAACAGTCATATTTGAGCGCTCCTCGCTTGAGTATTCGGCATAGATGAATTTATCCCCTGCAATAAGTCCGTTGATGTATATGCTCATTTTCAGCTCGTGTATCAGAAATGCAGCTCCTATGCTGCCGAATATAAGCCCGAAAGCCGCCATTATCCCGGAAAAGAGATAAGGCTCGCTGCGGTTCCTTGAGGGATCATCGGGGTCGATAAGAATTTCCACCTCGTCACCCCTTCTCATTCCCGAGTTATAGTGATCGAGCTGTTCGTAATATCTGTCGCCCTCATATTCATACTCTATGTAAACACTATGGGTCGTCCGTCTCTTACCGCTGTTTGTACTGCGTTCTGTGTGAGTCTTGATGTCGGTAATTGTGGCGGAAACGGAAACTGCGTCCTTCTTAAAATCCTCCCAGGTCACAACGCTGACTATGGGCACTATCAGAAACACAACACCGAAAAGAAAAAATATCCAACCGATCAATGCATGAGCAAAGCTCCACTTGTAACGCTCCATAATTCCTCCTATAAAAATGCCCGCAGACTCCGTCATATGTTCGGAAAGTGCGGGCATTAAAAATTTTTATCTGAAGTATTTTAGCCGATAACAGGAACAGTCCAGCCGAACTCGTCCTCAGTCTTGCCCCACTGAATACCTGTGAGAGTATCGTAAAGCATCTGAGAAACAGGACCGATCTCGCCGCCGTTGAGCTTCATGATCTTGTCACCGTACTTCAGCTCGCCGATGGGAGAAATAACCGCAGCAGTACCTGTGCCGAATGCCTCATCGAACTTGCCTTCGTCATAAGCCTTGATAAGCTCATCTATCTCAATGTCTCTCTCGCAAACCTTATAACCCTTGTGTCTGAGTATCTCAAGGCAGGATTTTCTGGTGATACCGCCAAGAATGGACTTTCTGTCAAGGCTGGGTGTGATAACCTCACCGCCAACAACAAAGAATACGTTCATTGCACCAACTTCCTCTATGTACTTGCGGTGAACGCCGTCAAGCCAGAGAACCTG
>JAGBFZ010000136.1 GCA_018110855.1 Oscillospiraceae bacterium | reverse complement strand
TATCCCCGTCCCGCAAGATCTGAAAGCTGTCCCTTGAAGGCTCTTGAAAACCTGAGCACCTCACGCTGACCGTCTTTGGTGACAATATTCATACCGCTCTGCGTTACAAGCATTTTCATACCGCTTCGCAGCTTTAAAATAAAATCCTTTTTATCCTTGAAATACCCGAGGAAAACGTCCTTATGACTTAGTTGCAGGATTATTTCATCGGGACTTCCATATATATTTTCATCTGAAATTTTCTCCCATCCTGCGGTATCAAATTCATCAAATATCCCGTTGTTATAATGGATATGCAGACGGCTTTTTGCTCTTGTAAGACCCACATATATCTTTCTGCGTTCTTCATCATTTTCGGTACGAACATTGTCAAGCAGCATATAAACGCTGTCAAATTCCCTGCCCTTTGATTTGTGGATAGTAGAAACAAAAACCGTTCCGTTTTCCGTATGATAAAAATCCTCAAGCTTTGATTCGTGAATGAATTGATCAAGGTCTGATTTGTATTTCCTTTCCACAGATTTTTCATAATCATCAAGCAGACTGAGACACATCGGCAGAGCGGTGCTGCGTGAATATGCACTTTCAAGCTCAGATCTTGTTTCATTCCATATTTCCTGAGATATTACGGGAGAAGTAAGCTTCATTTCAAGCATTTTCATAAAATACCTTATCTCGGCAAGATTGTAAATATCAAAGCCGTCATTCGACTGTATGAGCTTTGCACGCTGACCGTTTTTGATAAGCAGTCCCATCACACGCATAGCTTCCATATTTGTTGATGTAAGCACACAGGCTGTTGAATTGCCGTCAAAATTTGCAAGGAGATCATTCACAACCGCTGTTTCAATATTTCGGCTGTTGTATCTGAAAAGCTTTACTTCGCCCTCCGCTTCTGACATTGAAATAATTGGGCTGACCTTCATTCGCTCCGTGATGGTTTCCGCATAAGCATTCGCAAGGGACACAACTGCCTTACAGCTTCGGTAATTCTCCACAAGCTCATATTTGACAGCATTTTTCTCGGTAATAAATGAACGGAGATACTTTGAATCGGAGCCTCTGAAACCATAAATATTCTGGTCATCATCGCCCACAGCAATAACACGCATATCCTCATTGCGCTCCATAAGTGCCTCAATCAGAGCATACTCATTACCGTCCATATCTTGTGCTTCGTCAATTACAACAACCGTTTTTGTGATGCGTCCAAGCTCCACCTCACCGTCTTTAATCATCTTAGCAGCGTCAGCCACAATATTTTCTGCATTATCGAGATTTCCCATCCTGCCCAGAAGGTCAAAGCAGTAGGAGTGAAATGTCTTTATCTCAACAAAGCTTGCCGCATTTCCAATAAGCTCATACAGACGCTGCTTGAATTCGGTCACAGCCGCACGGGAAAATGTGACCATAAGAAGCTGCTCGTGTTTTACGTCCTCAAGCAGCAGAAGGGACGCAAGCTTATGAACAAGTACCCTTGTTTTTCCGCTTCCTGGACCTGCCGTTACAACTATGTACTGCGAGGTGTTATCATCAATTATCTCACGCTGCTTTTCCGAAAGAACATCAAACAGCTTTTCAAATTTCTGCGGTGTGATGTTTCGTTCAATTTCCTTTGAACGTTCTCCCTCAAAATATTTATTCAGGAATTTCTTATAGTCAAGCTGAAAATAATCATTTACAAACTGCAGCGCAGCATTATAATCCTTTACCATCATATTTGCATACTCGCCTACAATATGAATCTGCTGTATCTTCTGACAATAAAAATCATTGAGCTGCTTGTAATCGTCCTTCTTATACTTTATCTTGTTGTCAAGCTCAAGACGGTTTATCTCCATACCGCTGTAAATAACGAGAAATCCGCCTTCAAGCTTCATCGAATCTATCTTCGCAAGATAAAGCAGAGCTTCTTCGATATCCTGATCGGAGACCTTGACAACACGGCTTTTTTCATAAGCATTTTTCAGTTCCAATATTGAATACTGAACAAGTATTTCCTCTTTGTC
>JAGBFZ010000135.1 GCA_018110855.1 Oscillospiraceae bacterium | reverse complement strand
TCTTCCGATCTCTGATGAGAGCAAGGCACAGGAAGAGGAGCGGCTTAATGATATCCTCGAACTCCAAAGGGACGGATACAAGAAACAGCTCTCAATTGCCACCACCGGAATAAACAGCCTGCTTGACGAGTACAAAAAGAAGATGGGAGAGCTTGAGAGCAATATTTCAAGCTATAAGGCAAAGCTTCTTTCCGTTGGAGATGTATTTTCTGTAACCGAGACTACTGACAAGGACGGCAAGAAGGTTCGTACATATACAGTTGAGAATCTTAAAGAGCAGATGGCTCAGATGAGGAAGTATCACGAGTATGTCAAGGAGCTTAAGGCTTCCGGAGCTTCCGAGGGGCTTATTTCAGAGCTTACAAGTATGAACTTTACGGACGGAACACAGTTCGGAAAGTATCTCACAAGTTTGAGCAGCACCGAATTTTCGCAGATAAACGAGCTTTACAAGGAGCGTGAAGCTCTCGCTGATCAGCTTTCACAGGATCTGTATGCAGGAGAAGCGGAGAAGATAAATAGCGCCCTGCTTACAGCTGTTGACAGTGCTATTATGCAGCTCCCGGGACAAGCTCAAGCGGCGGGACGGCAGTTTCTTTCTGATTTCATTTCCGGGCTTGATCTCTCTGTTGAAGATATTTCCGATGAGGTATCAAATTTTGTTTCCGGGTTTACCGAGCTGTATAATTACGCTCTGGAGGATTTCGACCTTACGCATGGCTTTTCAATCGCATTGGGCGGAATGAATACCTATTCAATGGGGCAGGATCTTGCTCGTGATCTGGCTGCGGGGTTTAATGCAGAAATGGAAAGAGACATTTCGAATATAAAGATATCACAGGCAAATGCGGGAATTTATTTTGGAGGCTCTTACAAGTCAAATGCTGCTCCTGCTACAGTGAACAAGCCTTCTGCTGATAATATCCAGCTTAACGCAAATATCACTACCGATGTTATTCTTGACTATGAAAAAGTAGGCAGAGCGGTGTATAAATACATTGAACAGGTGCAGCACCGTCAAGGTTGATTGAAATTTAAGGCATGTAAAATCGTCCTTAAATGCGGATTTATTGATGATTAAAGGGGTGTCCATTTCGGAGACCCCTTTCTGCATATTTTTTCAATTTATTCAACTTAATTTCGGCTGCTTTTCGCGCGATTTTTCTTAATTCGGGGATTTTACGGCTTTTCTCGGGTTTTTGCGCGAACGGCTACATCAAGCAAAGTCAAATTTCACCAAACTAAACATACAATTCCGACAAACATATCCCGATTTATCAGTCTGATACAAATCCAATCGGCGCGGTGACAAAACCTACGACCCCAATAATTTAACAACGCGACCTCGCCGTGGGGCGTCCCCCACAAATAAAAAACGCCGAGACTATTGTCTCGACGAATCGTGGAGCGGATTACGAGGCTCGAACTCGCTACCTCCACCTTGGCAAGGTGGCGCTCTACCAGATGAGCTAAATCCGCATATTTATGGTGCCTCCGGACGGAATCGAACCATCGACACGGGGATTTTCAGTCCCCTGCTCTACCGACTGAGCTACAGAGGCGTAAAACTTCTACGAAGTTTTTATGGCGACCTGGATGGGACTCGAACCCACGACCTCCGCCGTGACAGGGCGGCGTTCTAACCAGCTGAACTACCAGGCCGAATTTTATGCGGAGCCGTATTCGGCTCCGCTCAATTTGGTGGGAACAATAGGGCTCGAACCTATGACCCTCTGCTTGTAAGGCAGATGCTCTCCCAGCTGAGCTATGCTCCCATTCACCCGATATTTCAGGGCTTTGCTTTGTGGGTTTTGAACCGCTCGTTTGAACCGCTGTCCTCAACCGACTTGTTTATTTTACACCTTCTCGCAGAAAAAGTCAATAGGTTTTTTCAAAAAAAATCAGATTTGTTACATTTCAACACATTACCCCCTTGTTCCCCGTTGATTCATTGTTTAGATTTTACATATAATTTTCTTGTTCATCTCAATTCTCCCGAATCTGTTCCCGTTCATTCAAAAATACCAACAAAGTTAATCAAAACATCTTGCTTTTTCAAAAGATAAATGGTATAATTAAAAACGATATGTTTATTTGACTAATTTTATATTATTATGGGAGGAGTTATATAATGCCTGCAAAATACATCTTCGTCACAGGCGGCGTTGTTTCGGGTCTCGGTAAAGGTATCACTGCCGCTTCACTTGGACGCCTTTTAAAGCAGAGGGGGTACAAGGTCACTCTTCAGAAATTCGATCCATATATCAACGTTGACCCCGGCACCATGTCCCCCTATCAGCACGGCGAGGTCTTTGTTACCGATGACGGCACAGAAACGGATCTGGATCTCGGTCATTACGAAAGATTTGTTGACGAGAATCTTACCGTTAATTCCAATATCACCACAGGAAAGGTCTACTGGACTGTTCTCAATAAGGAAAGACGTGGCGATTATCTGGGCGGCACCGTTCAGGTCATCCCTCATATCACCAACGAGATAAAGGACAAGGTCTACCGAGTAGGCAAGGAAACTAACACCGACATCGTTATCACCGAGATCGGCGGCACTGTTGGCGATATCGAATCCACCCCCTTCCTTGAGGCAATAAGACAGGTCGGCTCAGAGGTGGGCAGGGAAAACGCCATTTATATCCATGTAACTCTCGTTCCCTATATCGCAGGCTCCGAGGAGCTTAAATCAAAGCCCACTCAGCACTCCACAAAGGAGCTGCTTTCCGTAGGTATCCAGCCCAATATCATCGTATGCCGCAGCGAAAAGGAGCTGCCCGATGATATGCGCCGCAAAATGGCTATGTTCTGCAATGTACGCCCTCAGGACGTTATTCAGAATCTTACAGCACCCTCCCTTTACGAGGTCCCTCTCTGGCTGGAAAATGAAGGTCTTGCAAATTCCGTATGCTATCATCTCGGACTTGAAAACAAGGCTCCCGATCTTTCCGAATGGACTCAGATGGTGGACCGCACCAAGGCGGCTCACAGAAAGGTAGTTATCGGTCTGGTGGGCAAGTATGTCATGCTCCATGACGCTTATCTTTCCGTTGCCGAGGCGCTCCGTCACGGCGGTATCGTTAATGACGCTGAAGTTGATATCCGCTGGATAAATTCTGAGGAGATCACTGAGAAAAATGCTGCCGAAATGCTTTCAGAGTGCGACGGCATAATCGTTCCCGGCGGCTTCGGAGACAGAGGCATTGAGGGTATGATCGAGGCTATCCGCTATGCAAGAGTCAACAAAAAGCCCATGTTCGGCATCTGTCTCGGAATGCAGATGTCCGTTATCGAATATGCAAGAAACGTTCTG
>JAGBFZ010000017.1 GCA_018110855.1 Oscillospiraceae bacterium | reverse complement strand
TAGTAAAGTCAACAAATAATTGTAAAAAAAAATATTACATTTTCATTTTTAACCGATTTTTGCTTTTTTAATGGGTAATAATAGCTTAAACAAACCAAGGAGGTTATTATGTTTAAGCACGAAAAAATGCTATTTCATCCCGTTTCTGTAGAACGACCTAATCCACAGTACGCCGCGCTCCTTCAGGAGCAGCTCGGGGGAGGCAACGGAGAATTAAAGGCAGCTATGCAGTATATGTCTCAAAGTTTCAGAATTAAGGACCCTGATATTAAGGATCTGTTTCTTGACATTGCCGCCGAGGAGCTTGGCCATATGGAAATGGTGGCGCAGACTATCAATCTGCTCAACGGTCACGACGTAGACGCCACAAAGGTTCCGTCAGGCGAGATACAGACCCACGTTCAACTCGGTCTTAACCCTGGACTTATCAACGCGTCGGGATATTCCTGGACCGCTGATTACGTCACCGTCACAGGCGATCTTTGCGCAGATCTTCTCTCAAACATCGCATCAGAACAGCGTGCCAAGGTGGTATATGAATATCTCTATCGACAGATCGAGGATAAGAAGGTGAGGGAAACAATAGATTTCCTATTAAACCGCGAGGAAGCTCACAATCAGATGTTCCGCGACGCTTTCAACAAGGTGCAGGAAACAGGATCAAACCGTGATTTTGGCACGACCAAGGCGGCAAAAATGTATTTCTCGCTTTCAAACCCGGGCCCCAATACCTTCGCTAACGGTGAAACCCATCCGCCCTCATTTAGTTAAAGTAATACAAAAACAGCTGCGGTAAAAATTTAAACTGTGGCTGTTTTTTCATACAAAATGGCTTCGAAAAAATCCTTTCGAAGCCCAAATGCCAAAGGTTTTGAATACTTACATTCTACCCTTGCTATTTTTTGATTGGTTGTTGGAATTCTGTTTGTTATAATTCTGGTTATTAGAATTCTGGTTATTAGAATTCTGGTTATTAGAATTCTGGTTATTAGAATTCTGATTGGTGCTCTGATTGGTGTTCTGATTGGTGTTCTGATTGTTGTTCTGATTGGTGGAATTCTTGTTATTGTTATTATACATTATAATCACTCCTTTCTCGAAGTAAGTATTTTCATTTTAAAATAAAAATATTCAACCTATATCGCGAAAAGAGATCGAAATAAATGACACGGATATTTATTTTGAAAATTCAGCGTTTTTGACGTATTCAATAAATGCCTTAAGACATTTGGACATCCATTTGTTTTTATGGTAAATCAGCTGTTTGCAGATTGAAATATCCACGTCACAAATATCTAAGTAGCAAAGCTCTCCGGACGTAACCCTTTCTTTTGTAACGAAGTCGGGCAGGAAAGATATCATATTGGTCTTTGACAGAACTCCGGTAATAATATCCGGCCTTCCTATTTCGAGAGCAGGGACAATTTCAAGCGATTTTTTTGCAAGCTCCTTGTCAAGCACACGGCGATATCCCTGGCCGTATTCGGTTAAAACGAATGGCTCGTCCATAATATCCTTGACGGATAATCCTTTTCGTTTAGCAAGATCCGAGGAGGAGTTTGTAACGAAATGCATCGCCAGATTTTCTTCCTTTGCTATAACGTAATCTCTTTGATACACGTGGCTGTCAAGAGTCATGATTATGTCTGCTTCATTACGGTTTAGCATATCAAACATTACGGATGTGTCTGCATTTGTAAATTTTAATGATATAAAAGGATACTTGGTATGAAAATCAATATAATTTGTCTGTATCATATCCTCACACACAGAGTCGGGCGTTACGATGTGAATATGTCCAACGTAATCCTTTTCGGTTTCCAGATTATCACGGAACTCATCAGTCAGGGCTCTGATACGGTGAGCGTATGATACCAGCTGACGTCCTCTTTCGGTCAGAGTGATCGTGTGGTTGATCCGCTCAAACAAAAGACAGCCAAGCTCGTCCTCAAGCTGCTTTATCTGAAAGGAAATCGTAGACTGTGAGTAGTCAAGAACCTTGGCTGCCTTTGAAAAACTGCCAAGCTCTGCAACGTGGATAAATGTGATTAAATTCCTTAATTCCATATAATTCTCCAATATCGAAAATTTCGATGATGATTATCAAAACTATTCATTTGACTAATGATTGGTTATATTATATAATATCTTTGTTAAAAAGGCAATACATGGAGGAAAAATAAAATGCCGGAAATAAAATTTTACAATCGCGCCGCAGTGCCGATTGAAATGCATAAAGTGAAAATTGTTCAGAAGCTTACTCTGCTTCCTGTAAAGGAACGTTTGAAAAAGCTTGAGGAAGCAGGCTTTAATACCTTCCTGCTTCACAACGGAGATATCTTTATGGATATGCTCACCGACTCGGGCGTTAATGCAATGAGTGACAATATGCAGTCTGCAATGCTTAGGGCGGACGACGCATATGCAGGTAGCGAAACCTTTTACCGTATGAGAGACAAGCTGGAGGAGATCTTCGGCATAAAGCATCTTCTCCCCACGCACCAAGGACGTGCATGCGAGCATATTATTGCGCAGCATTTTATCAAGCCCGGAAAATGCGTTATTATGAATTATCACTTCACAACCTCAAAGGCTCACGTTACACGTCTCGGCGGTCACGTAGAGGAGCTTGTTAAGGATGAGGGACTTGTGGTAAAGAGTACGCTTCCTTTCAAGGGCAATATCGACCTTAATAAAATGAAGGCTTGTATTGCGGAGAAGGGTGCAGAAAACATTGCATACGTAAGACTTGAGGCGGGAACTAACCTTATCGGTGGTCAGCCCATCTCTTATGAAAATATGAAGGAGGCTACCGATCTTGCCAAAGCTCACGGCATACCCACAGTTCTTGACGCATCGCTCCTGCAGGATAATCTGTATTTCATTAAGATGCGCGAGGAGTCTATGAAGGATAAGTCTATTGCTGAGATCACCCGTATGATAGCAGACCTCTTTGACATTATCTATTTCTCCGCCCGTAAGTTCGGCTTCGGCCGCGGCGGTGCCATCTGCGTCCGCGACGAAAAGATGTTCCACGAGATGGAAGACTACATCACCATGTTCGAAGGT
>JAGBFZ010000134.1 GCA_018110855.1 Oscillospiraceae bacterium | reverse complement strand
CTTACCTTTACGTCAAGGATATTGCCGGGCATGGGCGCTTTTACGGGGGTGCCGTTTCCCGGTGCGGGAGCGGGGGCTGCGGCAGGTGCAGGTGCGGGTGTCGCTGCGGGTGCAGGAACAGGCGCTGCTGCGGGTGCGGAGCCGCCTACCTCTTCAACTGCAACGTCATATGCTTTTCCGTTTACTGTAATATTGAATCTTTTCATTTTTATCATACCTTTCGGATTATTTTATCAGAGGGGAAGAACGCTGTGCTTCTTGGGGAGTCGCTTATTGAGACGCTTGCCTGCGGTTATTTCAAGAACTCCCATTACTGCGCTTCTTGCGCTCTCGGCAGTTACTGCCTCGTCAACTGCGCCCTTTTCCGCTGCGGCAAAGGCAGAGGCTTCGTTCTTTGAATACTCGGCTGCAAGATTATTTCTCTCTGCGGCAAGGTCCGCTGCTCCCTTTAACTTATCGTGATACAGAAATTCTGCGGCAGTTATGGGTTCAACGGGTGCAATTACTGCTTCGGGAAGAGCGAACACCTGATCTGCGGCTGCATTTTTGCCCGCAAAGGCGATAAATGCGGCTCCGCAAGCCTTTCCGCTCACAAGGGCTACTTTAGCGCAGGTTGCTTCGGCATATGCGCCTGAAAGTCTTGCGGCGGCTCTTACTGCGCCTGTGCCGTTCATATCAAAGCCCTCGGTATCAACTATTGTGATAACGGGTACGGAGAATGCGTCGCAGAGACGGACAAAGCCTGCAAGCTTTGCGCAGTCATCGGCGGTGAGCTTATCCGATGTTTTATTGAGGGCGGCTATTCCTGCTGTTGTTCCTCCTACGGTGCAGAGGGCGGTCATGGAAGCCTTTCCGAAATCCGAATAAAGCTCAAGCACGCTGCCGTTATCGGCTATGCTCGAAATGCTGTTTTCACCGTTATCAAAGGAAGCAATGGCGGGAGCGTCAAACTCGAACTCGGGAAGGGGTGAGAGATTATTCTGAGGCATAAGGGAGAGGTATTTTCTTACGCTCTCCATTGCGGCTGCGTCATTTTCGGAAACTGCAGTCACTACGCCGCTCTTTGCTGCTGCGGCTGCGCCCGATTCTCCGCCTGCTGTTACATAAAGCTCTGCGCTCTCGGTCATTACCACATAGTCCGCTGCTGCGGCAAGCACTGCCATACTGCCTGCGCATACTCCTGCGATAACCGATACTGTGGGCACTACGCCCGAAAGATTTCCTGCTTCGAGGAGCATTGCGCTGTATGCGTTAAGAGCATCGGCTCCGTCCTCGATAAAGGCTCCGCAGGAATCGTATATCCCTACAACGGGTACGCCGTTCTTTGCGGCAAGGTCGAACATTCTGCAAACCTTTTCCGCATGAGCTCTGCTTACTGCTCCGCTGTCTGCGGTCTTATCCTGCGAAAATGCATAGGCAGGCACACCGTTTATATATCCGTATGCGGTCACAACGCCTGCGCTGCGTCCCGACCCGGTCTCTGTAAATACGCCGTCGTCAAAAAGAGCCGAGAGTCTTTCTCTTGCGGGACATATATATTCCGCCGGCTTCTGACTTTCAGTCATCATATCAGTTCCTCCGTTTCCCGACACATTTTCTGTGCCGAAAAAATATAAAAAAATTTATCCGAGTATAATTATACAACATTCCCGTAAAAGTTACAAGGATAATTTCGGCATTTTTTTGATTATTCGGAATATTTTACAATTTCGCAAAAAATTATGTTCCTTTTTACATAAACCGATGTTCACCTTTTTGGGGGTATAGTCTCCGAAGTGCGGTGAGAATGGCATTATTCCTCATATTTTATGTTGACATAATGAGAAAAGTATGATAAAATATATAAGAAATAATTTCCGATTTTTAGTACGATCTTATTACAGAGAAAAGAGGTACGTCCATGAGCATTACTGCTTTCAAATGCCCCTGCTGCGGTGCGGAGCTTACCTTCTCCTCCGAGGCTCAGAAAATGTCCTGCGAATACTGCGGCACCGAGCTTGAGGTGGAGGCTGTCAGCGAGCTTTCCCGAAACGAACAGTCCTCCGCGGATATGAACTGGAGCATGGCTTCCGAGTCTACTGTGGATATTGACGGGGACATCTGCACCTACACCTGCGGCTCCTGCGGAGCTGAGATAACCGGCGACAGAAGCCTCGGCGCAACCACCTGTCCCTACTGCGACAGTCCTTTTGTTGTTAACGACAAATTTGACGGCATACTGAAGCCCGATTATGTTATCCCGTTCAAGGTGGATAAGGATAAGGCTATTGCTCAGTTTAAGGATTTCTGCAAAAAAAGACCTTTGCTCCCCGGGAATTTCTTGTCCGCTCACCGAATTGAGAGCGTTCAGGGTATGTATGTTCCCTACTGGCTTTTCGACTGCGGCGCAAAGGCGCATTTCCGCTTCAGGGCTCACAGGGTCGCTCACTGGACAGAGGGCGATTATGATGTTACAAGGACAGATCACTATATGCTTGTAAGAGACGGCTCCATGGAGTTCGATCATGTTCCTGTGGACGGCACTACAAAGCTCCAGAAGGAGATAACCGAGGCGATCGAACCTTTTGACGCTTCGGGTGCTGCTGCCTTTAATCCTGCTTATCTTTCGGGCTATCTTGCGGACAAATACGATGTTTCCGCTGAGGACAGCCGTCCGAGGGCAGACGAGCGCATAAAGCAAAGCGTGGAATTTGCTTTCAGGGAGACTGCCGATACATACATGGGCGTTATGGTGGAAAATTCTAACATTTCCCTTGAGAACGGTCAGATCCATTATGCGCTTCTCCCTATGTGGCTAATGACTGCCAAATATGACGGCAAGCTGTACACCTTTGCTATGAACGGTCAGACGGGAAGATTTGTTGGCGAGCTGCCTATTTCATGGGCGAGATTCTGGGCACTGCTTATTGGCATTTCCGCTGCTTCTGCGGTGATACTCTCAATTCTTCTCGGTCTTTTGGGCGTTTAAGGAGGCATTGCTATGAATTTAAAAAAGGCTTTGACTGTTTTTCTGGTTTCATTTCTTACCTCTGCTGCCGTTTCCGTTATTCTGCGGCTGGCTGAGAAGCATAACGGGGAGGATATGTGATATGAACAGGATAAAAGGTATTTTCTGTGCGCTTTTATGCTCTGCAGCTGTTCTGGCTGGGGGCGTGATGGTCTCTGCGGAAAGCGAATTCAAGGTTTATGACAATGCCGACATTCTTTCGGACAGCGAAGAGGCGGCTCTTGAGAAAAAGCTCTCGGACATTGCCGATACATACGGTCATGATGTTATTGTTTACACCACTGACAGCATTGGCAGCAAGGAAGCATGGGAATACAATGAAGATCTTAGATATGAGCTTGATGCGGGCATTGACGGCAGCGGCATTATCTACCTTGTTTCCATGGAGTACAGGGATTATGACATCTATTCCTTCGGAAATATGTATGAGGAGATAATGATAAACTCGGTCAGGGACGATATGGCTGAGGAGCTGGTTCCCTATCTTTCTGACGGGGATTATTACGGCGCTTTTGACAGGTATGCAGATAAGGTCAAGGCAGAGATAATATATGTTCGGGAGTACGGTCCCAATGAGGAGCCGTCTTATGCGATACCTATCGGTATCGGCTGCGGTCTGATTATTGGTATAATTACTGTTCTTGTTATGAAGCATGGCATGAAAACTACCCGTGCCGAGGCTATGGCGAACAATTATGTCCGTCAGGGCAGCTTCAGACTCACTAATTCAAGGGACATTTTCCTTTATTCTCAGATCACAAGGACTAAGCGCTCCTCCGATTCGGGCAGCAGCGGCGGAGGCGGCGGTCACTCCAGCGGAAAGTTCTGACTTTTTCATTTGCCGAAATAAGGAAGTAAATTTATATGGAAAATACGGATTGCCCATGCAAAAGAATTAAATGCGAAAGGCATGGAAGCTGTGCTTTGTGCAGGGAGCATCATTCGCAGCTGTCCGGACGGAAATCCATGACAAGATGCGAAAAACTTCGGCTAAAAGAGCAGAAAAGGGCTGAGAAGGCAAGGAAAAGGGGGAAAGTTTGAAAATCAAAGATTTGGGGGCCGAGTTTTGTTTCTTCGGCTGTCGCCTCGATTTGCTGACGCAAACCACAAAACTCTCAAAAAGGATGGTCATAACTATGAAAAACATCTGGACAGGAAAAAGGGAGAAAAAGCTCTCCCTTTTTCCTCTGCTTATTTTTGGGTTTGCGGCGGCTTTTACCCTTATTTCCCTGTCAAATTCCCGCTCGGCAAATGAGGAGTACAGGCAGTCAAGCATAAAGGAAAGCATTTCAAGGGCGGCGGCGCTTTGCTATGCGGCTGAGGGGGCATATCCCCAAAGCCTTGATTATCTGGGGGAGAATTACGGCGTTCGGACGGAATACGAGAATTACACTGTGCATTACAGATATGCGGGCGGTAATATTCCTCCCGACATTATTGTTACAATGAAAGGATAGTTTTTATGGAATCTGTTTCGGTGATAATTGCGGCGGGAGGAAGCTCTCAGCGCATGGAGGGCGTGAACAAGCAGCTTGCTCTGCTTCGGGGTATCCCTGTTATCGCTTATTCCATGATGGCTTTTGAAAAGCTTGAAGAGGTCCATGAGATAATCACGGCGGCAAGGGCTGAGGATATGGGTGCCATTGAGGATATTGCCCGAAAATATGGCATTTCTAAGTTTGCAGGCTGCGTTCGAGGCGGAATGACTCGTCAGGAATCGGTGGTGAATGCATTACGGGAGGTATCAAGGGACACTTCTCTTATTGCCGTTCATGACGGCGCTCGTCCGCTTGTAAATCCCGAATTTATCAGGCAATGTATCCGTGACGCAGCCATTTTCGGCGGTGCGGCTCTTGCTGTTCCCGTTAAGGACACCATAAAGCAGGCTGAGGGCGGATTCGTTACCGACACTCCAGACAGAAGCAGACTTTTTATTACCCAGACCCCGCAGATATTCAAGAAAAAGCTTTATTTTGACGGGGTCAATTTTGCGGGTGAGCATGGGCTTGATTTCACTGATGACTGTCAGCTGGCTGAGGCGGTTGGCGTGAAGATACATCTGACTCACTCGGATTACAGAAACATTAAAATAACCACTCCCGAGGATATTGCTGTCGCTGAGGCGATCATCTCATTCTCGGACAGAAAGGACGATGGGGTATGATAAGAATTGGTCATGGATATGATGTTCACAGAATGGTCCCCGGTAGAAAGCTGATACTTGGCGGAGTGGAGATCCCATATAACTTCGGGCTTTGGGGGCACTCGGACGCTGATGTGCTGACTCATGCGGTGATGGATTCTCTGCTGGGTGCCTGTGCGCTTGGTGATATAGGAAAATATTTTCCGCCTGAGGATCCCAAATGGGAGGGGGCTTACAGCATTGAGCTTCTGGAACAGGTCACGGCTTTGCTTCGGGATAAGGGCTTTTTGCCTTACAATGTTGACTGCACTGTTATCTGTCAGAATCCAAAGCTGGCTCCTCATATCGACATTATCAGGGAGACCCTTGCGGATGCTATGGGCATTGACGTTTCCTTTGTGAGCGTTAAGGCTACTACTGAGGAAAAGCTGGGCTTCACAGGCTCGGGTCAGGGCATTGCCGCTCATGCGGTCTGCACGGTGACGGAGCTTACTCTGGACGGTCCTGCTCGGTCTGAATAAGTCTTTATTTTTACTGCTCTCTACAGATACAACAATTAAAGCCGCTTTTGTTTTTCAAAAGCGGCTTTGTTATTTTTTAAATTATCAGAATCCTGCGCTGGTGCGGAGGGCTTTTTCCATTTCTGTCTTGTCGGGTGCGTATTCCATTGCGGTCTCATAGGAAATGGTATTTCTCTTATAGAGCCTTACAAGGCTGTCCTGAAGAGTACACATTCCCTGACGTGCGCCTGCCTGCATTGTGGTTTCCATCTGGGGTATCTTATTGGTTCGGATAAGATTCTTTACTGCGTCCGTTCCTGTGAGTATCTCAAGTGCGGCTGTTCTTCCCTTGCCGTCGGCGGTGGGTACGAGAGTCTGAGAAACTACGCCCTGGAACATATTCGCAAGCTGCGCTCTTGCCTGCTCCTGCGCATGGGGCGGGCAGGCATCTATGATTCGGTCAATGGTCTGGGCTGCACTGGAGGTGTGGAGTGTGCCAAACACCAGATGTCCTGTTTCTGCGGCAGTCATTGCAAGGGAGATGGTCTCATAGTCACGCATCTCTCCAACGAGGATAACATCGGGGTCCTCTCTCAGGGCGCTTCTCAGGGCATAGCTGAAGGAAGGGACGTCCTTGCCTATCTCACGCTGATGTATTGTTGCCTTATCCTGAACATATCTGTACTCAATGGGATCCTCAATTGTGATGATATGGCAGGCACGGGTCTTATTGATGTGGTCAACAATTGCGGATAGAGTGGTGGATTTACCTGAGCCTGTGGGGCCTGTTATAAGGATAAGTCCTCTCTTCTTCTCGGCAAGCTCTGCCAGCACTGAGGGCAGCTTCAGCTCCTCCAGAGTGGGGATATTATCGTTAAGAAGTCTTATGCAGCAGGCAAGCTTTCCGCTCTGTCTGAACACGTTCACACGCTGTCTTGCGCCGTTTTCAAGCTGGAAGCTGAAGTCGATATCATTTCCTGTGGTAAGGAGCTGCTCCTGCTCGGCGTTTAATATGGAAAGGATCGTTCTGTTTACCACTACATCGGAAAAATCCTTGAATTTCTGAAGCTCGCCGTTTACACGCACTACTGTGGGTGCGCCTACTGTAAGATGGATATCGGAAGCGCCCATTTCTCTGGCTTCCAGAATAAATTCCTCAAAGGTCATTCTTTAACATCTCCTTTTTTTACTTGATCTTAAACTGTATTCCGCTGGCGGACAGGTATACCTCGTTGGACATATTGGCGATTCGCTGGTTTACGTTTCCGAGTATCTCTCTGAATACTGCCTGCGATCTGTCCTCAGGGGTTACGGAAAAGCCTGTTTCAAGGGTGATGGTTATCATGCTGCCGTCTATCACCATGATCTTATCGTACATTTCGGTAACATCGGCTATGATCTTCTTTTCAATGGCCTTTTTTGTTTCCTCGTCGATCTTTGTGACATCGGGGCACATCTCATTCATTATATTGGAGGTATATGCCGCAAGGCTGTCGAAGATAACAAACTTATGATCTGCTATCGCTTCTGCGGGTGCGTCCTTTACGCCTGTTTTGATATCCCACTCAACAAAATTCTGCTTGTTGCTGTATTCGATGCGGTGCATGGTGTCGGGGTCTACGGATTCGGCGGTGCGAAGATACAGCACATAATCGCAGGCTGCAAGATAGGACACTGCCCATCTGGATTTTCCGCTTGCCGCTCCTCCTGTTACGAGTATTGTTTTTGACATTTGCAGATCATTCCTTTCGGTTACTATATTATTATCAGATTATTACTCTGTTTCTGCCGCTTTCCTTTGCCTTGTAAAGCTTTTCATCCGCTGCCTTGATATTGTCCTCAATGGATACTGCGGGGTCTATTGCCGTCACTCCGAAGCTCATTGTCACCTTTATGTCAAGGTCCTCAAAGTGACACACAGAATCCATTATGCAGCATCTGAGCCGCTCTGCCGCTTCTGCTGCCTGCTCTGCTGTGGAATCGGGAAGGACTACGATAAATTCCTCGCCGCCCCATCTGTATACGCCGTCGCATATTCTTGAATTTCTGCGGAAATTATCGGCAACGTGCTTTAATACTGCGTCTCCTGCGTTATGTCCGTATGTATCGTTTACCTTTTTGAAAAAGTCGATATCGCAGATAAACAGTGACACGTTTCGGATATGCTCCGTATCCAGAAGTATTTTCTCATATGTCTTGGTATAGTCGTTATAGAAGCCCATTCTGTTTTTAAGCTCGGTGAGCTTATCGTGCTGGGAATCGTCAAGGAAGGTGTCCGATTCAAGAACTATTCCGCAGATGAACGCTGCCAGCGACAGCCTGCGAACATCCTCCTCAAGGTCAAAGCCCTCCTCGCTGTCCAGCTTGTTTATCGCCTGATATGCTCCGATAAACTCGCCCTTGCAGTTGCATATGGGCATTACAAGTATGGACTTTGTTACATAGCCCGTTTTCTTATCAACGTCAGAATTGAAGTCGGGGTGATTGTATGGGTCGTTGGTGACGATGGCGTGCCTTTCCGCAAGCGCTTTGCCCACAAGCCCTGTTCCCTCGGGGATCGTTATCCTGCCTGCGCCCACTGCAGCCGTGGTCCATATGGAATGATTCCGCTTGTCCCATTTCCAGAAGCTGGCTCTGTCGGCATTTACAAGCGTCCTTCCCAGATCGGTAAGCAGGCGGTAGATGGTATTATGGTCGTTTTCCGCATCACCGGAGGGCTTGGACATTTCCTTATACAGCCCCTGAGTAATACTGAAGATCTGATCCAGCAGCACGTCGGAGGATACGAAATTATCGGTTTTCATTACCGCAACATTCCTTTCTTAATAAAGCTCCAATTTTTTATTTAAATTATAACATAATTTTCAGTGTTTGTAAATAGAAAAATAAAAAAATTTATTTTACATTCCAAATAATAGTGACAAATGAAAAATATTATGTTATAATAATATAAAATACTGCTTGCTTTCCTGATCTCAAATTATTATTACTTTACAATTAATTAAAACGGAGGGAAACGATTTGTCCAAGAAATTCAAGGCTGCACCGTTCATAGAAGCTGCTGTTGTTTTTATCCTCACCTTTCTTATTGCATTTTTTGATGTTTTTCATTCCTTTGACTCACTGCTCAGAGACAAGCTCTATCAGCAGCCCCGGGGCATAAACAACAAGATCAAGATAATTGCCATTGATGATGATACCCTGAGAGAGCTGGGTCCCTTCGGAACATGGTCAAGGGGCGTTTATGCGGATATTATCAACAAGCTGGGAGATTATCCTGCGGTAATTGCCATGGATATCATGATATTCGGTGACATGGACAGCGAGGGAGACATGGCTTTGCGTGAAGCCTGCCAAAACAGCGGCAGAGTGGTATCGGGTTCCTACATAAATTATTCCGCTGCATACAAGACCGATGAAAAGGGAAATCCTTACATTGACTATCATAATGTTGCCTCGGTGGATCAGCCCATTATTTCGGACTGCGCTGTTACGGGCTTTGTAAATGCCGTTCCCGATGATGACGGAATTGTGCGCACCGCTTATATTACCGAAGAATTTGACGGCACCGAGCACAGAAGCCTTGCGGCTCAGGCTTATTCCCTTTACTGTGAGCGTTTCGGCATAGAAGAAAACTCCCCTGCTCTTGACAGTCGGGGAAGGATGCAGATAGATTATGCGGGCAGACCCTATGATTATGAGCATATTTCCCTTTGCAGAGTGCTGGACGGAACTGCCGATCCGAAAATTTTCACCGACTGCATTGTAATTGTGGGTGCTTATGCTTCGGGGCTTCAGGATCAGTTCTCCGTTCCCAACAGCGCCGATCAGATGTTCGGTGCGGAGATACACGCAAATATCCTTCAGGGGCTTATGGACGGGAAATATCCCGTTAATGCAGACAGAGTCGTTTCCTCTCTGGCTGCGGCGGTCATTGCCAGCCGGATATATTTTCTTTCAATAAAAGTTAAATTCAGAATTTACACGCCAGCGGCTTCTGTGGTGATACTTGGCTG
>JAGBFZ010000133.1 GCA_018110855.1 Oscillospiraceae bacterium | reverse complement strand
TGATAATTATGCTGCTTGGCGGACTTTTTTCGATTTGCGGAGCGGTTTTCAACTGGGATTTTTTCTTTGAAAACTACAAGGCCAGACATATAGTAAAGATTATCGGAAGAAACGGTGCAAGAGTTTTCTATGTGCTGCTTGGTTTGTTTTGCATATTCTGCGGAATAATGTTAGTGGTTCTCATAGACTGATTGGTTCATTACGTTGAAAAGACGTTCTGATATAAATTAAATTCTAATTCGGAGGTGAATATAAATGGCAGTTAAAATCAGACTCAGAAGAATGGGCGCTAAGAAGAACCCTTTCTACAGAATCGTTGTTGCTGATTCCAGATATCCCAGAGACGGCAGATTTATCGAGGAGATCGGTTATTACGATTCCACCACTGAGCCCAGCACCGTTAAGGTTGACGCTGAAAAGGCTAAGAAGTGGATGGCAAACGGCGCTCAGCCTACCGACACTGTAAAGAAGCTCTTTGAGAAGACCGGCGTTACCAAGTAATCGGGATCTTCACTCGGATCAGATAATCGGGACACCTCGGTTGAGGTGTCCGAATATACTGATTTATTTGTAAGCTATGTGTTCCGCTTTTTCGGAACATTCCTATAAATTTCCCTGTTCGGGAATTTCGCAGAAAGGAAGGCTGGATATGGAAAAGCTCCTTATCACAATCGCTTCGGGTCTTGTTGAGAACAAGGACGCTGTTACTGTTGACCGTGACGAGCCTAATGAGGAGGGCATTGTGGTTTATCACCTCCATGTTGCTCCCGATGATATGGGCAGAGTTATCGGAAAGCAGGGCAGGATCGCCAAGGCTATAAGAACCGTTATGCGTGCTGGCGCAGGCAGGATCAACGAGAAGATCATGGTCGAGATCGACTGATCCTGCAATTTTACAAGGGTAATATACATTTTCAGACTGCGGGCTTTGCCTTGCAGGCAGAAAGACGGTGGATTATATGATTCTTACGCTTCTTTCGCGTGTGACTGCAGTTCGGATATTGTTCGCTATCGGCATTGCTGTTACAGCCCTGCCGATATTTTTTTACAAAATAAGCAAAACTAAGGGTGACGGTCTCAGAAAGCTGCGGAATATCTCGGTTTTTGCGGGGATTCTGATGTGCCTGCCAATGGCTGTGTATGTTTATGCGGATATCCGTTACGATCTTCATGATTTTTCGGCAAACGACAGGCTATATCTTGCTGCCGAGAATAAGAATATTTCAGCCGCAAGAGAATTTATTGAGGAGGGCGCCGATCCTGACGGTGATAACCGTTACGGAAAGACCGCAATTGCCCGTTCTGTGGAGCTTGATGATGTATCTATGGTAAGGCTATTCCTTGAAAACGGTGCTGATCCCAATTCTTCGGCGGGGGGACAGAAAACTATTCTGGGTGTGGCTGCAGAAAATCATTCATATGATATGACAGAGCTTCTGCTTTCGATGGGTGCGGTTCCCGATTATCGTTCCGATAGCTTTATTCCTGCGCTGCATCTTCTTGCGGCGAGCGACAAGGAATATTCCGCGGATATTGTGGAAATGCTCATAAATGCAGGTGCAGACCCTGCTTCCACATCTGTCATGAACGGAAAGGTCATGCTGCCGTACCGCTTTTATTACGATATCCACAAGGAGGATGAAGACATCACCGAGGAGGAGGAAGCCCGTTTCCAAAGGATAAAGGATATCCTCTACGAGCCGTATATGGAATGGCTCAAGGTTAAGATGACAGCCGAAAACGAAAGGTTGAGCGTTGATGAAAAGATTTCTTGAAATTGGTAAGATAGTCGCTGTTCAGGGACTTAAAGGAGAAGTGAGAGTTGACCCGTGGTGCGACAGCCCAGATTTTCTCTGCGAATTTGAACAGCTTTATTTCAATAAGGGAGAGACTCCCGTTACCGTTGTGAAAGCCCGTCCCCACAAAAATATCGTTCTGATGAAGATAGATGGCGTGGACACTCCCGAGGACGCTCAGAAGCTTCGGGGAAAGATACTTTACATGGACAGGGAGGACGTGGAGCTTGAGGAGGGCTGCTATTTCGTGCAGGACCTTATCGGTCTCGAGGTTATCGACGCTGATGACGGAACGATTTACGGAAAGCTCTCTCAGGTAACTGCCACGGGCGCAAACGATGTTTATCACATAAAGGACGGTGATAAGGAATATCTTATCCCTGCAATTCCCGATGTGGTAGTAAAAACGGATATTGAGGGCGGAAAGCTCATTATCAGAAAAATGGAAGGGCTTTTTGAATGATGGAAGAAAAAATGAATTTACCCGTCTGTGCTGTGGGCACATGGGCATGGGGCGAGGGCGCAAACGGTTCAAAGATGATATTCGGCGGAAAAAGAGATACCGCAGCTTTGAAAAATGCCTTTAATACCGCTCTTAATTCGGGCTTTACCCTTTGGGACACTGCCGAGGTCTACGGAATGGGTTCCTCCGAAAGGCTTCTGGGTGAATGTATTCGTGAAGCGGGGGATATGGGCAGGAATGTTATCATATCCACAAAGCATATGCCTTTGAAAAAATATTCTCCGGGAGAAGTGCGCTCCGCTCTTTTCGGCAGCCTTGAAAGGCTGGGTGCAGGCAAGGCTGATATTTTCTGGCTCCATCAGGCATTTAATGCAGGACAGAATCTTAACGAGTGCGCTGAGCTTGTAAAAGAGGGCAAAATAGGTATCATCGGCTTGTCAAATTTTGATCTTGAGCAGATAATCGCTGCCGATAAGCAGCTTAAAGAAAAGGGTCTGCGTGTGGGTGCTGTACAGAACCATTTCAGCCTTATAAGACGTGACCCCGAGCAGCTTGATATTCTGAAATGGTGCCATGAAAATGATGTAACATATTTTTCCTATATGGTGCTTGAGCAGGGTGCGCTTACCGGGAAATATGACGATGAGCACCCCATAAAGGGCATATCTCTGCGCAGTATTCAGTATAATAAAAGGGTGCTGAAAAAGCTCCGCCCCCTTATCGACTGCCTTCGTGAAACGGCTCGGGACCATGGCTGCAAGCCTGCTCAGATAGCTGTTTCATGGGCAATATCCAAGGGAACAGTCCCCATTGTGGGAATAACCAAGCCGTCGCAGGCGGAGGAGCTTGCCCGTACAAGGGAAATTGTTCTGACCGAAGAAGAAATATGCCGCCTTGAAGGCCTTGCCGATAATTCGGGCATTGTGAGCAAGGGAGTATGGGAGCCGAAAATAACCCGTTGATTTGAAAGGAAATGATATTTTGCGTTTTGACATAGCCACACTTTTCCCCGAAATGTGCGAGGCGGTGATGGGGGAAAGCATTATCGGCAGAGCAAGAAGAGCGGGACTTATCCAGCTTTATTGCCATCAGATAAGGGATTACACTCTGGATAAGCACCGCAGAGTAGACGATTCTCCCTACGGCGGCGGCAAGGGGATGGTAATGCAGGCTGAGCCTATCTACCGCTGCTGGCAGGCTGTCTGCGCACAGCTTCAGGAGAAGCCTCATGTAATATATATGTCCCCCAAGGGCAGCGTTTTTACTCAGAAAAAAGCCTGCGAGCTTTCCGAAAAGAAGAATATTTTCGTGATTTGCGGGCATTATGAAGGTGTAGACCAGCGTGTGATCGACAAGATCGTTGACGAGGAGATATCCATCGGGGACTATGTTCTTACGGGCGGAGAGCTTCCTGCAATGGTAATGTGCGATTCTGTTTCAAGAATGGTTCCCGGAGTGCTTGCTGCTGAGGAATGCTTCACCGAGGAGAGCCATTTCGGAGGACTGCTTGAGTATCCCCATTACACCCGTCCCGAGGTGTGGGAGGGAATGGAGGTGCCGCCTGTTCTGCTCACGGGGCATCATAAGAACATCACCGCATGGAGGCATGAGCAGGCTGTGAAGATAACCGCCGAGAGACGTCCCGATATGCTTGCGGATATGAAGGAATGATGTTCCTGAAAAGCAGTGTTGTTTATATAAAATTCATATATAGACAAAGAATTGATTATCATAAGATGTTAGTTTAACAAATTCCTGTGAATTTGCATATAAAACTCTGTTGGAAATTGTACAGGTGTAATAAAATTAGTGAAAATCCACAAATCAAAAACCTATTTTTTTAGCTCAGTAATTCAAAAAGCAGAAAATTCCTCGAAAACGGCAAATTATCATAATTTTCTGTTGACTAAGGCTGATTTGCAATGTATAATTTAAATATAGCTTATAGAAAGTTATGGCAAAGTAATTCTTTGAGTAATAGCTACTTAACGGATAGGAGAGAGTGTTATGTTTGTTAAAGATGTAATGGTTCAGAATCAGGTTGGCTTACACGCACGTCCCGCAACTTTTTTCATTCAGAAGGCTAATGAGTTCAAGTCCTCTATCTGGATCGAAAAGGAAGAGAGAAGAGTAAACGCTAAGAGCCTTCTCGGTATTCTCTCACTGGGCATTGTAGGCGGCACACAGATCAGGATCATCGCTGACGGAGCTGATGAGCAGGAGGCTGTTACAGCCCTTATCGAGCTCGTTGACAGCGGCTTTGCAGAGGAGTCCAGATAACTCTTTATTGCAGTTTGATTTTTTAGGGAGTATGTTCTTGAGAGCGTACTCCCTTTGCTTTTTAAAAAATATGCAAAAAAATTGTGGTATCTGACTAATGTTCATAGAAAATTAACACAATCAGCCCGTTTATATGATAAAATTAAACTATATAACAAGATTACAAGCGATCGAGGGCGATCTGCCGGTCATGCGGCTCGTCTCAGACCGCTCAGCCGTGATAAACGGAGATACCCTTGCCGCCTGCACTGCGGCGGAAATGAAAGGATGACTGTAAATGTCCAACAGACTGTTTCAAGGCCTTATTCACCAGATGAGAGATACCATGGACTGCGTGATCGGAGTTGTCGACTCCACCGCTACCATTATCGCCTGCAGCGAGCTTACCAAGATCGGCACAACAAATGAATTTGTTTCCCTTGACCTCAGCGATTCCCATGACATTTTCGTAAGGGACGGATATACTTATAAGCCCTTCGGTTCTCACATAAAGCCCGATTATGCCGTTTTCGTGGAGGGTACCGATGATAATGCAGCAAAGTATGCAAATATCATGGCGATCACTCTCTCCAGCATCAAGCAGTATTATGATGAGAAATACGACCGCAACAACTTCATCAAGAACGTTGTTCTCGATAACGTTCTCCCCGGAGATATTGTGGTAAAGGCAAGAGAGCTTCACTTCAATGCTGATGTGAGCAGAGTTGTTTTCCTTATCAGGATCATCTCCTCCAATGACGTTTCCGCATATGACGTTATCCAGAATCTCTTCCCCGACAAGACCAAGGATTTCGTTTTCAACATCACCGAAAGCGATATTGTTCTTGTTAAGGAGATAAAGAGCAATGTGGAGTCAAAGGACCTCGAGAAGCTTGCCCGCTCCATTTCCGACACCCTTTCCAGCGAATTCTATACCCGTGTTAATGTGGGCATAGGCACCGCTGTTGTGGGAGTCAAGGATCTTGCCCGCTCCTTCAAGGAGGCTCAGATCGCTCTTGAGGTAGGAAAGGTGTTCGATACCGACAAGGTCATCGTTTCCTACGATAATCTCGGTATCGCAAGGCTTATCTATCATCTTCCCACCACTCTCTGCGAGACCTTCCTCCAGGAGGTGTTCAAGAAGGGTTCCATCGAGTCTCTCGACCACGAGACACTCTTTACTATCCAGAAATTCTTCGAGAATAATCTTAACGTTTCCGAGACATCAAGAAAGCTCTTCGTACACAGAAATACTCTGGTTTACAGACTTGAGAAGATAAAGAAGCTCACAGGTCTTGACCTCAGAGAATTCGACCATGCCATCATCTTCAAGATCGCACTCATGGTCAAGAAATATCTTTCCGCAAATCCCACAAAGTTCTGATTTACGGGCAATATATATACAAAATAGATTTTCAGGGGGCAGTGGGGGAATACTACTGCCCTTTCATATGCATTTTTAAAATACTCAGGCGGTGAAATTCAGTTTGATCGAACTAAAGAATGTTTCGGTGACATATAAAAACGGCGTTGATGCGCTGAATGATGTGTCCCTTAAAATAAATGACGGCGAGTTCGCCTTTGTGGTTGGCGAGTCGGGCGCAGGAAAAAGTACGCTTATCAGGCTCCTTACCCGAGAGGTCAAGGCGGACGAAAGAGCTGACGTTAAAAGCGTTATCCGTGTGAACGGCTTTGACCTTATGAAGCTCAGGCAGCGGGATGTGCATAAGCTCAGAAGGACTATCGGCTTCGTGTTTCAGAACTTTATGCTGATAGATACCATGACGGTTTTTGAAAACGTGGCATTCGTGCTAAGGTGCATTGACGCTCCAAGCAGATATATCAAGAAAAGAGTCCTTCAGGTCATCGGACTTCTGGGACTTCAGGAAAAAAAGGACAGATATCCGAGCGAGCTTTCGGGCGGCGAACAGCAGCGTGTTGCAATTGCAAGAGCACTTGTAAACGACCCCAAGCTCATTATTGCGGACGAGCCTACGGGAAATCTCGATCCCCGCACATCGGTGGAGATAGTAAGGCTCCTCAAGGAGATCAATGACAGAGGGACCACCGTCCTTATGGTAACTCACGAGCATGAGCTTGTCAAGCGCATGGGCGGCAGACTTATCAATATCCGCAAGGGCGAGATCTCCTTCGACGACCACATCTAACGGAAAGGAAAGCATTTTTTCAATGAGAATCAGCGGTGTAGGATATCTTATAAAACAAGGCGTTACAAATATTGTGAAAAACAACATCGCTTCCTTCGCAACCTTCTGCGTAATGACGGTGTCCCTGCTTATCGTGGGATTTACATGGGTTTTTTCACTTAATATAAATACATTCATTAACGGTGTCGAGGATAAAAACGAGGTCGTGATTTTCCTCACCGACGATGCCGATGATGAATACATTGAAGAGCTTGGAGAAAAGCTTCGGGCTGACGATAATATCTCAAGCGTTATCTTCTGGTCAAAGGAGGAGGCTCTTGAGGGCATAAAGGCTGATATGAACGATGCGGAGGATATTTTCGGCTATATAGACGAAAATCCCCTTCCCGACGCACACCGTATCAGGATAAAGGACATTACCCGTATGAGCTCCACCCTTTATGCCATCAATTCATACAGCCATATCGAAAAGGTAAAGGCTCCCTATGACTTCGTAAATATCCTTACAGAGCTAAGAAGCGCCATTACGGTAGTGTGCGGAATTATCCTCATATCCCTTGTTCTGGTGTGCTTTGTAATGATATCGAATATCACCCGTGCCAGCGTGGAGACTCGTCACAAGGAGATCGCCATTATGAAATATGTGGGAGCAACCGACAACTTCATCAAGATCCCCTTTTTCATTGAGGGAATGGTGCTGGGACTTTTTGCAGGCTTGTGTGCCTCGCTTCTTACATATCTGGGCTATGATAATCTGGTTGCCCTGCTGTCCACAGAGACCACCCTTTTCTCTGCCATGGGCTCCTCGGGATTCATCCCTATTGATAACTTCATCTGGAAGCTTTCCGCAGGATATGTGGGAGCAGGCGCTCTTCTTGCCGCCGTGGGAACGGTCATCAGCGTAAAGAAGCACGTTAAGGTTTAATTTAAAGATAGAAAAAGAAAAAGCACGACCTGAAAGGACAATTAAAATGAAGAAGAATACCGTTAAAAAGCTTTTCAGAAGCATGAGCGCAGTTTTTGCAGCAGGAGTATTATCCCTGTCGGTGCTTACAGGCTCTGCCGTAACGGCAGATTATGAGGACGATATCGCTGCTCTCGAGCGCAAACAGGCAGAGCTTGCAAGGGAGCGCAAGGAGCTTGAGGCATCTCTCGGCGAATATGAATCGGGAGCCGAGGAGCATGAGAAATATCTTGAGCTTTATGATGAAAAAATGAAGCTCCAGGAGGAAGAAATTCAGAATATCAAGGAGCAGATATCTCTTCTGGATCAGGATATCGCTGACCTTGAGGAGAAGATAAAGGGCAAGGAGCAGGAAGTTGCAGAGGGCGTTGAGGAATTCAAGGCAAGGCTTCGTGCAATGTACATGAACGGCAATGACAGCATTGCTTCCATGCTTGCAGGCTCAACGGATTTCTATGATATCCTTGCAAGGACCGAGCTTATGGAGAGAATGTCCCGTCACGACAAGGAAATGATAGACGATCTCAACGAAAAGATAACCGTTCTTAATAACGATAAGGCTGCTCTTGAGGACACAAAGGCTCAGACTGAGAATAAGAAGGCTGAGGCGGAGGGCATTCTTGCCGAGCTGCAGAAAACCTATGCCGAGCATGAGGAGACTAAGGAATGGTATGAGACGCAGGCGGAGTACAGCAGAAATCGTACCGAGGAGATAAAGCGTGAGGAAGCCGATGCCGAGGAAGAGCTGCAGGAATTTATCAGAAAGCAGCAGGAAGAGCTTGAAAGAAAGCGTGAAGAAGAACGCAAGCGCAGAGAGGAAGAGGAAAGAAAGCGCAGGGAGGAAGAGCAGAGACGTAAGGAAGAGGAAGAGCGTCAGAGACAGCTTGAGGAGGAGCAGAAGCGCCTTGAAGCGGAAGCTCAGGGCATTGAGTATGTACCCGAGCCGGCTCCCGAGCCTGTGGAGGAGAGTACCTCTGATGATACATATCAGTATGTGACGGGAGCTTCGCAGGGCTTTATATGGCCATGCCCCACCGTTCTCAATATGACCGACACCTACGGCTACAGAACCATTGCCGAGGAGGGCGGAGCCAGCGATTTTCACAAGGGTATCGACATAAACAAGCCAAACTGCAAGGGTGAGCCTATCGTTGCCTCTGCGTCGGGAACAGTTATCAGAGCCTCCGATACGGGAAACGGCTACGGTATCCATGTTCTTATCGACCATGGCGATAAGATATCCACACTTTACGGTCATATGTCAAGCTGCTGCGTAAGCGTGGGCGATGAGGTCTCTCAGGGACAGACCATCGGCTACATAGGCTCCACAGGCTATGCATACGGCAATCACTGCCATTTTGAGGTCAGAGTAAACGGTGAGACTGTTGATCCTCTGAACTATGTAAGTATGGGATAATTATGCCTGTCCCGCTGCCCGAAAAGGCAGCGGGTATTTTGGTTTATATATTTAAAAGGAATAATGCTATGAAAAAGAAAATTTCCATAGGAATAACCATCGGTCTTATGGCGATAACCGCCGCAGTGACATTTATGATAACAAGCAATGTCACTCTCGAAATGTTCAATAATAAGATCAAAAGCGTCAGCGAGAAGCAGGAGTTTTACAGCAAGCTGTCCGAGATAGATACCTACAGCCGCACCCATTATATAGGCGATATTGATGAAACGAGGCTTATTGAGGGAATGGTCCGTGGGTATATCGGCGGCGTGGGAGACATCTATGCCGAATATCTCACAGCTGAGGAATACGCAAAGCGACAGACAGGGCAGACGGGTGTTTCAGTGTGGCTGGGCTTCAATTATGAGAAAGAGCCAAGCGGCTATATAAGGATAACCGATGTTCCCCCCGGAACATCGGCGGAGGAATCGGGACTTCTGGCGGGAGATATCATCACCGCCGTGAACAATACCGACGTTATCGCCTTTGAGGGCGGCTATGACGAGGCTGTTTCTCTTTTCAGCTGCGAGGAGGGCACCCGCGTAAAGCTCTATGTGAAGCGTACAAACGATGACGGCACCAATGATTTTATCACCTATAACGTTACAGCTCAGCGTTCCGAGCAGGTGACAGTTACAGGCAGGCTCATAGACGTTCTCGGATATATAAAAATATCTGCCTTTACCGACAAGACCGAGTCGCAGCTGAAAGCAAAGCTGGACGAGCTTATCTCCGCAGGAGCGCAGGGACTGGTTTTCGATCTTCGGAATAACAGCGGCGGCTCCATCAGCTCCCTTGAAAAATGTCTCGACCATATCATCGGAGCGGGAACAGTCGTTACCGCCGAATATAAAAACGGAAATACCGAAGCAGTCGTTGTCTGCACCGAATCCGAGGAGATAAAAATGCCCATGTCGGTAATTGTGAATCAGAATACCATGGGAACATCGGAGCTTTTCGCCTTTGCCCTTGCGGATGAGTGTTCGGCACATACCGTTGGAAAAAACACCGCAGGCAGGGGATATCTGCAAACTGCTTACACCTGCTCGGACGGCTCTGTAGTAATGCTCTCCATCGCAATTTTACGGACGAAAAACAGCGGCGATTTCAGCCAAACAGGATTGAAGCCCGAATTTGATGTTGCTCTTTCCTCAGATATCGATCTGAATCAGATATCGGATGAAGCGGCGCTTCTGACGGACGCTCAGCTTATCAAGGCGCTGGAGGTAACTGTTCCCAAGGAAACAAATGAGTAATTTCGGAATATACTGAAAGGGAAAATATTATGAATAAGATAGATATATTCAGCTATGGATGGATATACGATGCCATACTTGCCATGCTTTTCATCGTGGCTGCAATTGACTTTTTCGGAATAATCAGAAGCATAAGAGCGGGTGGCGAGGAATTGTCCGAATACGCCGCACTCTGCGTGAAATATCTGAAAATAGCCATGCTGATTTTTGCGGGAGGATTTTTCCTTATAGTGGCGTTTACCTACGGCTATGATACGGCAACCACTCTTATCCACGGCTTCATGGGCTTCCTGCTCATAGCCGATGCGATCGTTTCCCTTGTGATAAAGCTGAAATTCTCTAAAAGGTATGTGAACAAATGAGAGCGATGAAAAGCCTGAAGGAAACCGTTAAGGGATTTCTTAAAATGAGCGGTCATTACGCAGATTCCGCAGTCTATCTTGCGGAGCATGGCTACAATGACGAATATCTGAAAATGCTCGCCGCCGAATGTGAAAGTGCAGGCAGCCAAAAGGAAAAAGAGGAAGGCAAAGCGCTTACGGCACAGGCGCTTCTGTTCATGGGAAGGCTGAGAGACGCTCTTGCAGCCTTTGAGCAGACGGATATCACAAAGCTGACAAAGCCGGTCGCCCATGTATTTGCAAATAATTATATCCTCTGCCTTTTTCTGCTTGAAAAGCCACAGCGGATAAGAGAGGTCTATGAGGAGCAGAATAAGCATATACTTTCGGGTAATTCCCTTGTGATGCGGCGCACCATAGGAATAAAGGAATATATCGCAAAGCGGTATGAAAATGCAGTGACTGTATTTATTAAGCTCCTCAGCGAGCCTGATCCACGCTGCACCCTTATGGCGGATATATGCATTGTCAGGACAATGCTGAAGCTTGATATGAAGGAGCGGGCGGCTGAGATCGCTGAGCTTGGCTTCGGGCGATATATCGGCATGGGAGATATAACCGCCGAGGTAAACCGCCTTCGTCTTATGATAAATGCTGTTCCCCGAAAAGGCGGCAGCGGCGGAAAAAAGAAAAAAAGAAAGTGAGTGATACATATGGCAGACAGGGCATACGGAAAATTCTTTCTCGTCACAATGATAAAGCTGAGCTTTTTTCTGATATTGTGCGAGGCGGCGAATTATTTTTCGCTGAGACTTGTTCCCGCCCCTTTTAATAAGCTGATCCCTCCGCTGGCGGCGGCAGTCATCACATGGTTTTTCCTCACAGTGATAGAGAGAAATTCCTGTTCTTTTTTTGCAAAGGGATATTTCCTTCAGAATGTGATAATAGGAGGACTGTGGGGCTTCGGAGCAGCGGTGGCAGGACCTCTTGTGGCGCTTGCCTTCAATGTGAGACAGTTTAACTGGTTTGCGGATTGCGATATCACCAAAATAATGCTTGATTCGGCTGCTTCGGGACTGTTCCTTGCCATAGTGGTTTTCGGATATTTCTATCATATCCTGATAAGCGATTTCGGCGCCATACCCGCAATAATAATTTCCTCACTCATATTCGGCTTATTATCTGCTGTTGAGGTGCTTTCGGGAGTGGTGGCTCACGATATCCTTCTCCCCGCAGCGGCATATTACGCTATTATCGGAACAGCGGCGGGAATGCTCATTCTCGGAATGGGAGATATGCGTTCGGCTGCGGCGTTTTTGTTTGCTCATCAGGTGATGTCGCAGGTGTGCGAAGCATTCACCACGGGAGGAAAAAATTTCGAGACAGATCTGGGCGCACCCATAATGGCAGTTCTCTGCGCATTTTCAATGTTCCTCGAGATACGCAGGGAGAAGAAGGAGAAAAAGGAATTTCTGAATTATTGATGCATTTTCAAAGGCAGGTCTTATAAAAATGGAGCTTTCACTTATCTGCGTGAAGCAGATCGCAGTAATGTTCATACTTGTGTCCTTAGGCTTTCTCTGCGGAAAGAAAGGGCTTATAAATAAGGAGACAAATTCAAAGCTTTCAGGCTTTGTTCTTGAGGTGGTAAATCCCATCCTCATTTTCATGTCATATCAGCAGGATTTCAATATAGAGCTTCTTTTCGGGCTTGGACTTTCGGTGCTGCTTGGTTTCATTTCCTATGGCATTATGATACTGCTGCTTGCTTTTCTTTACAGAAAAAATAAAACCGACGAGGGTCGGGTGGAGCAGTTTGCCGCCGTATATTCAAACTGCGCATTCATGGGAATCCCCCTTATCAACGGGCTTTTCGGCGCAGAGGGCGTGTTTTATCTCACAGGCTACGTTACCGTTTTTAATATCATGGTCTGGACCCACGGCGTTATCTCCTTCGGAGGAAAGGAGCAGAAGACCTCTCTTAAAAAGGTACTTACATCTCCTGCCATCATTGCAACAATGCTGGGACTTGTGACCTTCCTTATCCGTCCCGTACTGTCGGAAATATCCTTCCCGACGTTTGTAAATGCGGCTGTGGGAGTGGTTCTTTCGGCAGCTGACTATGTTGGCGGCATGAATACGCCTCTTGCAATGCTTTGTGCAGGCGTTACCATAAGTCAGACGGTCATCGGGGAGCATATCAGGAATATGGGCGTATACCGTGCGGCATTTCTTCGTCTTATTGTATGCCCCGTTCTTTTCTGGCTCATATTCAGATGGTTCCCCATTCCTCATATGGTGTTTATGGTGGTAATGGCGGCGGCGGGCTGTCCTGCGGCGGCAACGGGAACAATGTTTGCCATCAGATACAAAAAATGCCCCGAAATGGCAGCGGTAATATTTGCAGTAACAACGCTGCTTTCGGCAGCCACACTGCCCCTTATGGTAATGTTAGGCTCTGTATAATTGTTATAGCACATACGTTCTTATTTGTCAAGAGCCTAAGGAAGATTCATAAAAATTTTACAAAGGAAGTTGATTCATGGAGGATAAAAAGAGCGCTGCTCCCCTTCAATATGAGGAGGGAAAGCCTCGTAAAAGGATTAGATGGGACCCGAGAAATCTCATAATTATAATAATGGGCATTTCTCTTGCGGCTCTGGGGATTAATTCCGCAAGGCTTGAGAAGGCTCTGCGGGAGGACGAGGAATACATATCCGCTGAGGCGTCAAGGGTGTTTGAATACTACGGGGAAAAGGACGTTATAAATCTCAATGACCCCACCTACGGCGACACATGGCTTGCGGCTCTTTCCGATGTTCCCCGTCACGAGATGGATTTTGAAAATGTGAAGCTTGAAAACGGCTTCAAGCATTATTACATAGACGGGGCAAGGGTCAATAAAACAGGCGTGGACGTGTCCTATCATCAGAGGGATATCGACTGGGAGGCTGTTAAGGCTGACGGCGTTGATTTTGCCATGATAAGGCTCGGCTATCGGGGCTATGAATCGGGGCAGATAAACATAGACGAGCGCTTTCACGAATATGCCGAGGGCGCTCTTGAGGCAGGGCTTGACATCGGCGTTTATTTCTATTCTCAGGCAGTCACTGTCGAAGAAGCCGTTGAGGAAGCGGAAACGGTTCTTCGGGAGATCGAGGGCTATGAAATAATGTATCCCGTGGTGTTTGACTGGGAGATAGTGGGTGAAGAAACTGCCCGCACCAATGATGTTTCCGCAGATGTTCTGAATAAATGCGCCGCCGCATTCTGCAACCGCATTGCACAGGGCGGGCACATTCCCATGATATACAGTGTGAAGAAAATGGCTCTTACAAAGCTGGACATGAGCAGGCTTGCAGGCTTCGATTTCTGGCTGGCGGAATACAGAGAAATTCCCGAATATCCCTATTATTTCACCATGTGGCAGTATGCCTCGGACGGACGTGTGAACGGCATTGAGGGGGATGTTGACCTGAATATGAGCCTTGTGGATTATTCAAAGGTCAAGAGGTGAGCTGAATGGAAATAGACAGCAGGATATCAAAGGCGGCAAAGGTTTTCCTGACAGTTTTCTTTATACTGTTTTTGCTATTTCTCTGCCTTGAGATGTATTTGCCTGCCCTTGCTGCTCTGATCATAGGGATAGGCGGCTTCATTGCGTTAATAGCGGCGGGACTGCGGCTTGCTCATAAGGAGGAGCGGCATTTTATAAGGAATATCATGCCCGAATATGTAAAATTATGTCAATCGGATTATTCCGCTGCCGTGAAATTTCTTGAATCGGAGCTTGAATACAGCAGGAAGAATACAAAATTCGGCTGCAATAAAAATTATCTCGGGATATTGCTTGCGGCTCATTGTGGAAATGCTCGGGATATGGCGAAATGCAGTGAATACATTGATTCGGTAAGCCCCGAGGAGCTGAAGCGGGACGGGGAGCTTGACTGGCTTATTGTTTATTATTCGGTCAAAATGGATATCGCCATGATAAACGGCGACCATTCTCTTGCCAAGGAGCAGTATGAGCGGCTTTGCGGAGAGATCGAGTCGAGCGGGTTTGAAAATAACATGAATATGATAAAAATGAGGTCGTCATATCTTCTTTTGTGCGGAAATTATGAAGGTGCGCTCAGAGAAGCGGATAAATTTGACAGCGGTGGTATGGTGTCCCGAATGGCTGCTTTTCAGTGCAGATTGAATGCACTTATTAACCTGAGAAGGCTTGACGAAGCGGAGGAGCTTATAGAAAAAACAAAATGTTCTGATATTGGAGAGATATTGGAGCCGTGTTTTGAGCAAATGAAGGCGGCTGTCGAGCGTAAAAGAGAAAGCGCTGTCGGAAAAGATCAACTATCGTCATAGTTAACGAAATGAGACTTGTAAATATGCGAAAAATGTGGTATAATACATTATAATGTATAAAACGAGGGAGATGGAAAAGAATGAATAAAAAATACGGTGTGATATTTGCGCTGCTTCTGCTGACGGGCTGCGGCGAGAGCAAAACGGGCGAGCCTGTGACCTCCTATGCTCAGCCGTCGGAAACTGCTGCCCTTTCGCAGACCGAGGAAACCACATCCGAGGCAGTTCACGACATCGACCCCGAAGCCGAGGGCAAGGGCATGGAGGGGGTCCCGTATTTTTATTCACCTCGTCCCGAGGAGATCACCTTCGTTCCCTCGGCAGAGTCTGTGAAATACAGCGGCAGGCATATTGAATACAACGATATCAGCTATCTTTCCTACACCTGCTCCGCAGTCCGCTTCAACATGACGGGTGACAGGGCGGAGGCTGTGCTTGTTTCCAACGGCGGAGCATATTCCGACAGGCAGCAGGGCTGGATCGGCGTTGAGATAAACGGCGAGCTTACCAAACGTATCCGTCTTGAGGATGGGGAGCAGAGCTATATTCTTTATGAGGGCGAGGAGCTGAGAAATGCGGAGATCGCCATTGTGAAGCTCACGGAAAATCAGATGACGAATACGGGTATAAAGTCCATTACCTGCAATGCGAGCAGGATCGCACCCGCCGCCGAAAAGGAGCTTCAGATCGAGGTTATCGGTGATTCCATAACCTGCGGATATTCAAATGAGGCAGACGGTCCCGAGTATGGATTTAACTGCGATTATGAGAACGGTGCGGCGACATACGGATATCTGACCGCCAATGCTCTCAATGCGGATTACAGCCTTGTATGCATAAGCGGGCTGGGTCTTATTTCCAATTATACCGATACTGTGGGCGAGCGGGAGGATTACCTTCTTCTGAATGATGTGTATAAGTACACAGATACGAATTTTGAACAGCGCAGGGGTATCGAGCCTCTTTCTGAATGGGATTTCGGTGAGGGCAGCGATATTGTTGTGATAAATATCGGCACCAATGATTACAGCTACACAGGCAGAGACGAGGACAGACAGTACGAATTTTATGAGGCATATTATGCATTTCTCGGAGATGTGAGACAGCATAATCCCGACGCCGAGATCGTCTGCACCATGGGAATAATGGGAGCGGAGCTTTTCGGTCAGATAGAGGAAGCAGCGGAGGATTTTTCCCGTGACAATTCGGACGACCGCATTCATACCATGAAATTTGACTATCAGAGCGAGGAGGACGGCTACGGAGGAGATTACCACCCGTCTGTGGCAACACATAAAAAGGCTGCGGCTCAGCTTGCAGCATTTCTTGAAACGTTGATGTGATGTGTATAATAACAGTGAAAAACGGGTAAAGACTGCGATTAATACAGCATTTTCACCAAATCTGAAAAACCGGTCGAAAAGTGCTTGACAAAGAGGAAATAATATGGTAAGATAATAAAGCTGTCGGTGATACGGATAATCCGAAAAGAACGGAAGAAACGTAAACGAGAGCGGGTGTTCATGAATGGTTAAAAAAGAACATACAAAAAGTTCTTTGACAAATCTGAATGAACGTGATATAATTAAAAAGTTCTCTCCCGAGAGAGAGCAACTCAGAACCTTGAAAATTGAACAATGAATGACCAAAGAAACCCTTGAAATTCCGAGCTAACCGAAAGGTTGGCGAAGAGTATTAAGAAGTCAAGGAAAAGACTAAAAAACCATAAGAAGTCAGTTTGAAAGAACTGGACAGGATATGATTTAAAATGCGAAAGCATATTAAATACAAACTTACTAAAGAGTTTGATCCTGGCTCAGGAC
>JAGBFZ010000132.1 GCA_018110855.1 Oscillospiraceae bacterium | reverse complement strand
GGCGAATTTACAAAGCGTGCATTTTTAAACGGTAGAATAGACCTCTCTCAGGCAGAGGGCGTAATAGATATTATAAACGCAAAAACTGCGGCTACTGCTGCAACACCTTGCAGCAGTCCGTTTTTTAATAGATGATTATTTTTGTGTGTTTGTCAAATCTACCTTTGTCCATTTTATATTTTTTCGGGAGATAGACAGTTTTCAAAGATTTGCAGCCTCTGAATGTGAATTCTTCAATTATTATCACGAAGAATATTCTTTTTATTTTTCTTGTCGTCATAGAGCAGGGTATCAGCTTTTGACATTATCTTGCTGAGATCGACGCTCTTTCCGCAGGTAAATTCATAAAGACCTATGCTCATCTGGACATTATAGGGCTTCGTATGGGATCGGTTGAAGCGATCGGTAGTATCCGTAATTCGCTGTCTGATCTCGGCACAGACATCGCCTGTACTGTCTTCATCCACAAGAGCCAGAACTGAAAATTCATCTCCGCCTATACGTCCGATGATATCACTGCTGCCGAATGAATCCGTCAGGATAACAGCGGCATTCTTTATTGCAAAGTCACCATCTTCATGGCTGAAACGGTCGTTTATCAGCTTCAGGTAATTCAGATCTGCAAAAATAATTACAGCTTTTCTGCCTTCATTCCGGGACGCACTTATCAATGTATTAGCTTTTGCGAAGAAGCCTCTGCGGTTATAAACAAATGTCAGCTCATCCATTTTCGCAATATTATCAAGCTGTTCGTTCTGATAACGTATCTGCTCCAGATTCTTTTTCAGCTCTTCCTGCATATTATCCTTGTCCTGAAGTATCTTGATAAACTTCATAGCACCGCCGAGCTGTGCGACGAGAGGATTTATATAGTAAAAATGTTCGTCATCAAGTTCACAGAGAAACAAACCGAAATGATCAAGATAAAGCGAAACAGTTGACATAACCATAGTAAACCGTCTTCCTGTCGGGATAAATCTGTTTGTGAATATATCCTTGATGCTGATCTCCTGCTCTTCAGGCTTGAGGACGATCATTTTATCGCCGTTATGATAGGATTTGAGCAGCACCTTTTCAGGAGGCTGCCACTCGGATTTTCCGTCGTAGCTTACCTTGTCCGGGAATACATACAGGTAGCTGCTGTATACACCGTCCATTCTCAGCAGCTTATCTATTACCGAGCCGTAAGCATAATCATTATAGGTGTTGTAGTAGAGCATATCTCTTACTATTGCATTTGACTGCCATGACAGGAATTCCAGCTGGCTCATTTTTCTTGCTCCGTAATTAGCGACCGCTTGTGTAATAGAACGCAGAATATTAAGGAACAATCCGCTGAACGCGCTGCTGTTTGATGCCTCTGTCTGAATACGCTCCCTGAGATACATTATCACGCTGCAAAGACGGTCAGTATCAATAAACTCCATATTCTCATCGCAGAGGAAATCGTTGAATAATCTGATGATATCCGAATATGATTTATCATCGGGAGCTTCCGAGATGTTCTTGAGCATAAACTCAACAAAGTTAAAAAATGCCGATTTTATATCCAGAGCCTCGCTGCTGTTTTCCTTGCCCTCCATAAGATATGAAGAAAGAACAGAAGCCGTTTCGTTTACTGTACGACAGAAGCTGTTTTTGAACATATAGATCGAAGAGCCCTTGATCTCGGCAACCGAATTACAGCCGCAGGATGCTCTTCGGGTCATATATGAGGGAACCTTATCATCCCTTGCGGAACCCTTGTTTATATAATCTATGGCTGCGATCGCTGCTTCATACCGAGAGTCTCGGCATCGGCGTGAACAGAAGTAAGCATTGGACTGAGCTGCGTTGCCACAGGCGAATCGTCAAAAGCTGCAACGGATATATCTGTGCCT
>JAGBFZ010000131.1 GCA_018110855.1 Oscillospiraceae bacterium | reverse complement strand
CTTACATAAGGCAGTTATTGCTGCTTCCACTCTTGCGATAGGTGTAACAGGCTTTACAGGCTGCTCTTCGGTTAAGGCGGAGAATTCCGGAGATGAGATCATTTCTCTTACAAACGTTTCCTACGATCCCACAAGAGAGCTTTACGAAGCCTATAACAAGGTATTTGCCGAGCATTACAAGGAGCTTACGGGCAAGGATGTTGAAATAACACAGTCACACGGCGGCTCGGGCAAGCAGGCTCTTGAGGTTGCAAACGGTCTTGAGGCAGACGTTGTTACACTCGCCCTTGAATATGACGTTAACGCAGTCAGGGACGCAGGACTTATCGAGGACGGCTGGGTAAGCGAATTTCCCAATGACAGCGCTCCCTACACCTCCACTATTGTATTCCTTGTAAGAAAGGGCAATCCCAAGGACATCAAGGACTGGGACGATCTTATCAAGGAGGACGTTGGAGTAATCACTCCCAATCCCAAAACTTCGGGCGGCGCTCGCTGGAATTACCTTGCGGCGTGGGCTTATGCCGACAAGCTATACGGCGGCGATGAGGCTCAGGTAAAGGATTTTATCAAGAAGCTCTATCAGAATGTTCTCGTTCTCGATTCGGGTGCAAGAGGTGCTACTACCACATTCGTTGAAAACGGTCAGGGCGATGTTCTTCTTGCATGGGAGAATGAAGCGTATCTTTCCATCAAGGATTATCCCGATGATTACGAGATAATCACTCCCAGCGTAAGTATTCTTGCACAGCCCTCTGTGGCAATTGTTGACAAGGTGGTTGACAAGAGAGGCGCAAGAGACGCTGCGACCGAGTATCTGAATTTCCTTTATTCGGACGAGGCTCAGCGCATTGCGGGCGACAATTATTACAGACCCTCAAATGAGGCTATTTTAAAGGAATATGCAGACACCTTCGATCTGAACGTTAACCTTATCACCATTCAGCAGTTCGGCGGCTGGGATGAGGCTCAGACAAAGCATTTTGCGGACGGCGGCGTATTTGACGAGATATACGAAGCAAAGTAATCGGTTTTAAAGCGGGGCGCAGGCACATTATGAAAAGCAGAAACAAAAGAATAATTCCCGGTTTCGGATTATCAATGGGAGTAACGCTCACCATTCTCAGCGTTATCGTTCTGATTCCGCTGGCGTCTCTTGTGATTTTTACGGCGCAGATGAGCCTTGGGGATATTATTAAGACCATCACAAGAGACAGGGTGCTTGCGAGCTTTGAGGTCAGCTTTCTTACTGCGCTTGTTGCCTCGCTTGTAAATGCAGTCATGGGCGTGATACTTGCTTGGGTGCTGGTAAGATACGATTTCCCCTTCAAGCGGATCTTAGACGGAATGATCGAGCTGCCCTTCGCTCTTCCTACGGCGGTGGCTGGCATTGCTCTTACCTCTCTTACGGCGGACAAGGGACTTATCGGAAGCTTTTTCGCAAGGTATGGCATTAAGATAGCCTACACCCGTATCGGAATAACTGTGGCTCTGGTTTTTATCGGCATTCCCTTTGTGGTAAGGGCGGTGCAGCCTGTTCTTGAAAAGCTTGACCCCTCTATCGAGGAAGCGGCGGCTACTCTTGGGGCAGGCAGGTGCAGGACTTTTTTCAGAGTCATTTTTCCCGAGATACTGCCTGCGGTTTTTACAGGCTTCGGGCTTGCATTCGGAAGATGCTTAGGTGAATACGGAAGCGTGGTTTTCATTGCCGGCAATCAGCCCTTTGAAACTGAGATAACTCCGCTCATTATCATGTCGGAGCTTCAGGAATATGATTATGCAAGTGCAACTGCCATAGCTCTTGTTATGCTTGCGGCTTCCTTCCTGATACTGTTTCTTGTGAATATGATACAGATAAGAAATGCAAAGATACTTAAAGGAGGCGGCACAGGTGCGTAAAGACTCAAAGCTCGTTAAATGGGTTCTTATCGGAATAAGCTTTCTGTTTATATTCATCATGCTGGTGCTTCCTCTGGTAACGGTCATCACTGAGGCGCTGAGGCAGGGCTTCGGGGCTTACAAAGAAGCTATTGCGGATAAATATACCGTAAAAGCTATGCTCCTCACTCTTGAGGCTACTCTTGCTGCCACCGTTGTTAACACTATTTTCGGGTTATTTGCAGCGTGTCTCATTACCAAATTTCATTTCAGAGGAAAAAAGCTTTTAGGCTCCCTTATTGATCTTCCCGTAACGGTTTCACCCATTATTGCAGGACTTATCTTCGTTCTCACCTTCGGCAGACAAAGCCCCATTTATCCTCTGCTTGAAAGCCTTGATATAAAGATCGTCTTTGCAGTCCCCGGAATTATCCTTGCAACGGTTTTTGTGACATTTCCCTTTATTTCAAGAGAGCTTATCCCCGTTCTTGAGGCGGAGGGTACCGACGAGGAAGAGGCTGCCGCTCTTATGGGTGCAAAGGGCTGGACAATTTTTTCCAAAATAACATTTCCTCATATTAAATGGGCATTCCTTTACGGAATAGTTCTATGTGCCGCAAGAGCCATGGGCGAGTTCGGTGCGGTCTCCGTTCTGTCGGGTCATTTGAGAGGCAAGACCAATACACTGCCCCTTCATGTGGAGATACTTTTCAACGAATTTAAATATGTTCCCGCATTTGCGGTCTCTTCCATTCTTGTGATGATGGCGGTGGCTATTCTCATTATCAGAAGCGTTGTGGAGTACATAGGAAAGAGAGAGTCGGAGAATGTACATTGAACTGAAAAACATCAACAAAAGCTTCGGCAGCTTCAAGGCTTCCGATAATGTGAGCTTCGGCATTGAAAAGGGTAAGCTTGTGGGACTTCTGGGTCCCAGCGGAAGCGGCAAGACTACCATTCTCCGAATGATAGCGGGTCTCGAAAATCCCGACAGCGGCGAGATAATCATTGACGGAAAGGTCATGAACGATGTTCACCCCAGCAAGCGCGGAATTGGCTTTGTATTTCAGAGCTATGCCCTTTTCCGATATATGACGGTCTATGACAACATTGCCTTCGGTCTGAAGGTTATGAAGAAGGACAAGGCGGAGATAAAGGAAAGAGTATCCGAGCTTGTGAAGCTCATCGGTCTCGAGGGACTGGAAAACCGTTTTCCAAGTCAGCTTTCGGGCGGTCAGCGGCAGAGAGTGGCTTTTGCCCGCGCTCTTGCGCCCAATCCCGAGGTATTGCTCCTTGACGAACCCTTTGCCGCCATTGATGCAAAGGTCAGACAGGAGCTTCGCAGCTGGCTCAAGGACATGATAAGGCGGCTGGGTGTTACGAGCATTTTCGTAACTCACGATCAGGACGAGGCTATTGAGGTAGCGGACGAGATTATCATTACAAACAAGGGCAGGATAGAACAGACGGGCACTCCCGAGGAGATATACCGCAGACCCGAGACCGCTTTTACGGCTTCATTCTTCGGTCAGCCTGCCATATTTCAGGATTACAGCGGTTTTCACACCTTCGATAAGTTGGAAAATGCCGAAAATGCTGTTGTCCGTCCCGAGTTTGTGAAGATATACAAGAAAAATGAGCCTGTTAAATTCAAAAGCTCCGTTTCCGAGGGAATCGTTGAGCGGACGGCTTTCAGAGGCAGCAGCGTTGAGATATCCGTCAGGGTAAACGGCGTTCTTCTCACCGCCCGAAGAGGCTTTGACGAGACGGCTGTTACGGTGGGAGAAAAGGTTGACGTGTTTATCTACCGAATGCTCGTGACTGCGGGAGACAATGCTTTTCTTCTCGAAAACAAGGCTCTTGCGGAGGAATCGGTATTTATTTAATTTATCCTGAGAACGGTGATGTTTATGAATTTCAATACGGCTCTGCTTCATCAGAGCTTCGGCGGAGACAAGGCAAGCGGTGCAACGCTTGCTCCCATTTGTCAGGCGAGCGCATTTGCTCACGAGTCCGCCGAAAAGCTTGAAGCGATATTTAACAGCAAGGCAGCGGGTTATGCTTACACAAGAATAAGCAATCCCACGGTGGATTCCTTTGAACAGCGCATTGCCGCTCTGGAAAAGGGTATTGGAGCTGTTGCCTGTTCATCGGGCATGGCGGCGGTAACAATGTCCCTTCTGAACATTTTACAGTCGGGGGACGAGGTCATTGCAGGCTCAGCTCTATTCGGAGGAACGATAGACCTGTTCGGTGATCTTGAGGCATTCGGAATAAAGACCGTTTTCACCGAGGAGGTTACGGCAGAAAGCGTTTCAAGGCTTGCTACCGATAAGACCAAGGCGGTCTTTACCGAGCTTATCGGTAATCCAAAGCTGAACGTTACAGACGTAAAAGCGGTTTCCGAAGCTGCTCACCGCATAGGTGTTCCTCTTATCGTTGACAGCACCACTGCAACGCCATATCTTATAAATCCTTTTGATCACGGTGCGGATATCGTTGTCCACTCCTCTTCAAAATACATTAACGGCAGCGGAAATTCCATCAGCGGTGTGATAATCGACAGCGGCAATTTTAATTGGGACTGCTCCCGTTACAGGGGCTTTGAGGAATACCGCAAATTCGGAAAATTTGCATATATCGCAAAGCTCAGAAACGGCATATGGAGAAACATGGGAGCCTGTTTAGCACCCATGAACGCATATCTTAATTCCATCGGACTTGAGACCTTGGGACTTCGCATGGAAAGGCTTTGCGATAATTCCAAAAAACTTGCGGAGTTTTTTGAGGCTGACGGCAGGGTAAAAGTAAATTATCCTGCGCTGCCATCAAGTCCATACTTTGAGCTTGTTGATTCTGAGCTTAAAGGAATGGGCGGTGCAATTATCACCATTCGTGCAGGCAGCAGGGAAAAGGCTTACAAGCTCATAAATTCTCTGAAATATGCTTCTGTTGCCACCAACATCGGTGATGTGAGAACTCTTGTTATCCACCCTGCAAGCACCATCTACACTCACAGCACCGAGGAACAGCGGATAAATGCGGGAGTATATGACGACACCATAAGAATAAGCGTGGGCATTGAGGATATTGACGATCTTATCGCCGATTTTAAAAATGCAATAGAAAAAGCTAATGGAGGAAATTAACATGGCAGTTGATTATGCAACACTTAAAAAGGGCGGCTTTATGCGGCAGAAGCAGAAGAATAATTTCTCACTGAGACTTCGTGTAGTGGGCGGAAACGTTACTGCCGTTCAGCTTGCGAAAATCGCAGAGGTCGCAGAGAAGTTCGGAGACGGTCATGTGCATTTTACCTCCCGTCAGAGCGTGGAGATACCCTTTATCAAGCTCGATGACATTGACGAGGTCAAGGCGGCTCTTGCCGAGGGCGGCGTTGAGCCGGGTGTGTGCGGTCCGAGAGTTAGGACTGTTACCGCCCGTCAGGGAGAGGCAATTTGTCCCTCGGGCTGCATTGATACATACGCTCTTGCAAAGGAGCTTGACAGCAGATATTTCGCAAGAGAGCTTCCTCACAAGTTCAAATTCGGCATTACAGGCTGTCAGAACAACTGCCTGAAAGCCGAGGAAAATGATCTTGGAATCAAGGGCGGCATTAAGGTCAATTGGCGTGAGAGCGACTGCATTAACTGCGGTGTCTGCGAAAAGGCGTGCCGCTCGGGTGCGATCGAAATAAAAGACGGCAAGATTTCCGTTGACGATGATAAATGCAATTTCTGCGGCAGGTGCGTTAAGGCTTGTCCCACAGATGCATGGGACGCTGTTCACGGATATATCGTTTCCTTCGGCGGACTTTTCGGCAACAGCATTAGCAAGGGCGAGGCTGTTATCCCCTTTATCGAGGACAAGGAAAAGCTTATGAAGATATGCGACGCTGCTATCGAATTTTTTGCCGAAAATGCAAAGGCAGGAGAGAGATTTAAATTCACTCTCGACCGTGTAGGCAGAGAGAAATTCAACAAGAAAATTATGGAGGTTTACAATGGCTGATTTTAATATTGACGATAATGTTGACATCACCGATGTTGTCTGCCCGACCACTTTTGTGAAGGCAAAGGTCGCTCTTGAGGAGCTGGACGACGGTCAGATACTTGCGGTGAAGATGAATGACGGCGAACCTGTTCAGAACGTTCCCCGAAGCATTAAGGATGAGGGCCACAAGATCCTCAAGCTAATTGACAACGAGGATGGAACCTACACTCTGATTGTTCAGAAGGTTGGTGACTGATATGGCTCTGAGGGTAAATTCCGAAAGCTTTGAGAGCGAAGTGCTGAAAGCAGAGGGTGTAGTTATTGCGGATTTTTATTCCGACAGCTGCGTTCCCTGCAAAAGGCTTTCTCCCGTTCTTTCCGAGGTCGAACAGGAGCTGGGAGACAAGGCGAAGCTTGTTAAGATAAACATCAATTTTGATGCAGAGCTTGCCGAAAAATTTGATGTTATGTCCGTTCCAACTCTGATATTTTTCAGAAACGGTGAGGAGATATCCCGTCTGGGCGGCACGGTAAAAAAATCCGAAATAATTTCGGAAATTGAAAAATTATAAATTTTAAGGAGATAATAGCTATGAAGATCACTGTTGCAGGAGAGAAAAAAGAGGTTAAGGACGGTCTTACCGTTGCACAGCTTGTTATAGATGAAAAGGTGGAGACTCCCGAGTATGTCACCGTTACCATCAACGATGAATTTGTGGAGAGCGGCGCATTTGAAAGCACTGTTCTGAAAGACGGAGACAGCGTTGAATTCCTTTACTTCATGGGAGGTGGACAGTAATGGCTTTTTCAAACGAACAGCTTGAAAGATATTCCCGGCACATTATCCTCAAGGAGGTAGGTGCAAAGGGACAGAAAAAGCTCCTTAATGCAAAGGTGCTTATAATCGGTGCGGGCGGTCTTGGCGCTCCTGCGGCATTGTATCTTGCTGCGGCAGGCGTTGGTACTATCGGCATTGCAGATGCGGACGAGGTTGATCTTTCCAATCTCCAGCGTCAGGTGATCCATTCCACGGCAGATATCGGCAAGGCTAAGGTGCAGTCCGCAAAGGAGACTATGGAGGCAATAAACCCCGATGTTACGGTGAAAACCTATCATACATTCGTTACAAGCGAGAATATTTCCGAGCTTATTGCGGACTATGATTTCATCATTGACGGAACCGATAATTTCCCTGCAAAGTTTCTGATAAACGACGCCTGTGTAATGGCGAAAAAGCCCTTCTCTCATGCGGGAATTATCCGCTTCAAGGGTCAGCTTATGACATATGTTCCCGGACAGGGTCCCTGCTACCGCTGCGTATTCAAGAACCCTCCTCCAAAGGACGCTGTTCCCACCTGCAAGCAGGCAGGCGTTATCGGTGCAATGGGCGGCGTTATCGGCAGCCTGCAGGCAATGGAGGCTAT
>JAGBFZ010000130.1 GCA_018110855.1 Oscillospiraceae bacterium | reverse complement strand
GGACGTGCTTTACATAAATGTTCAGGCTGTGACATATCATGACGGTACAAACTGGGTAAAGGTTTATGACGCAGACGGCAATACAGTTGAAAAGGCTGTAAAGACAGGCTTTTCGGACGGAAGATATGTAGAGATAATCGACGGACTTGCAGCAGGCGACAGAGTTGCAGCCGAAAGTGCGGTGACTATGAAATGAGGATAAGTGAAATTCTGAAAATGGTCCTGATGAATATCCTTGCAAATAAGTCTAAGGGATTTCTGACCTCTCTTGGAATAGCAGTAGGTTCAGCGACTATTGTTCTTGTTATCGCAGTGGGACAGGGAGGCAGACAGGATGTTGCCGAGCAGTTCAAAAATCTGAATGCAGGTGCCATTGAGATATCCGTGGGACAATCTGCCGATAAAATGTTTGAGGATATGATGGGCGGCGGCGGTCCCGGCGGCGGAATGCCGGGGGGCAATATGCCGAGCTTTGACGGTAATATGCCCGCAGCTCCTTCAGGGGGAAATAAGCCTTCTAAGCAGGGCGGCGGTTTTCCTTCCGGAGGAAGCGGATTCGGAGGCATGGGCGGCGGACGTTCTGGCGGAAATGCTCTGAGCGGTGTCAACGGCGTAAAGCTGACAGTTGACGATGCGGAAGATATAGCCGCATATGTCCCCGATGTAGAAGCTGTCTCAATTGTTCTTACGGGAAATTCCGCAGTTGCGGGAGGCGAGCTGGAGGAGGAAACGGAATATACCATTGCAGGCGTAATGGCGGATTATCAGTCAATAAGCAACCTTGAGCTGCTGTATGGAGAGTTTTTCAATGAATACGATGAGGAGGACAAAGAAAAGGTCTGCGTCCTTGGATACACAGCTGCTCAGGAAATTTTCGGAGCCGCATATCTGGCGGAGGGTGATACTGTTACCATAGAGGGAAAGAATTATGAGGTAGTAGGCGTTCTTTCCCAGATGGGCACAGTATCCTCGGGAATTAGTCCTGACAGCTCGATATATGTTCCGTATTCGACCGCTCAGAAATATATATTCAGCAGCAGTACCGCTCCTACCATAACTGCTGTTGCATCCGATGCAGATAAGGTGGAGACAGTGATTGAAAATATAAACACGCTGCTCACCGAAACTTATCCCCAGACTTCGTTCACACTGACCGATGCGGGCAGTGCGATGAAAGCGGCAAATAATTCGGCAAACACACTTCAGACCCTTCTTATTGCCGCAGCAGTCATCGTGTTCATTGTAGGCGGTATCGGTATCATGAACGTACTGTTTGTAACAGTCAAGGAGCGTACAAAGGAGATAGGTATCCTGAAAGCTCTCGGCAGCAGACGAAGCGTAATACTTCTTCTGTTTTTGCTTGAAGCATCAATAATAGCCGTTTTCGGCGGAGCAGTCGGTGCAGCTGCGGGATATGCGCTTATTCCGCTGGTAAATAAGCTCGGCACTACTGCTGTGGCGGTATCATATGCAGGAATACTCGGAGCAGGCTTTGCTGTTTTCACGGGAACGGTATTCGGCTTCTATCCCGCTTACAAAGCATCACATTTAAAACCTGTTGAAGCACTTTCACAGGACTGATGAAAAGGAGAATAACTATGAAAATAAATAATCCGATCATTATAACAGCACTTGCATTACTTGTTTTTTCGGCGTGTGACAAGTCTGACGGTGCACAGGAAAATATTGCTGCCACACAGCAGTCTGAGGTTTACCAGATGCAGGAGGGAGACACACAGGTCAGCGGAGAGGTAGTCTCGATCGTTGGCAATGAAGTCACATTGGCTCTCGGGGAAGTGACTGAAAGAAAGATGCCACCGGGAGATATGCCTGATAACGGCGAAAGCAGCGATAATGATAATTCATCTTCCGGTGAACGTCCTGCGCGGGGAGACAAAGGCGGCTTTTCCGACGGCGAAATGCCCGATTTCGGAAGTCCCGAAAAGGGTGAGCGCCCTGATTTTGCAGATGGTGAAGCACCTGATCCCGGAAACTTTGAAAAGGACGTAAATGGTGGCGGTCAGTTTGGAAATAAACGAGGCGGTGCAAATGCTGCACTCGAAAAAAACGGCGAAAGCGGTACCTACATTATCCCCGTAGGGATGACCGTCAGCGGGCTCTCGGGACGTTCCTCCGATTATTCGGGTATCTCCGAGGGCGATATACTTACCCTGACCATTGACTCGGAAGGAACAGTAAAATCAGCAGAGGTCAGATGATCGTTATGGAGGTAGCTTCACTTGAATAATGTCATTGAAATAAAAAAGATTAATAAGTCCTATGCTGTCGGCGGTGAGAAGCTCCACGTTCTCAAGGACATAGATCTTACTGTTAATTACGGTGAATTTCTTGCCATTCTGGGACCTTCGGGCTCCGGAAAAAGTACACTTATGAATATAATAGGCTGTATGGATACTCTGGACAGCGGTGAATATTATCTGGCTGATAATCCTATCCACAAGTATACTGACCGTCGTATGACAGATGTGCGCAATCAATATATAGGTTTTATTTTTCAGAAGTATCATCTTATCAGTCAGCATACAGTTCTGAAAAATGTCATGATACCGCTGCTTCTCAGGGGATACAGCGGCAAGGCGGCAGAAGCAGCCGCAAGAGAACAGCTCGAAAAGCTCGGCATGAAGGACAGACTGGATCATCGTCCGTCCGAGCTTTCGGGAGGTCAGCAGCAGCGTGCAGCCATAGCAAGAGCGCTTGTGGGAAATCCAAAATTGCTGCTTGCAGATGAACCCACCGGCGCACTGGATACTGCAACGGGAAAGGAAGTGCTTAATTTGTTTGGTGAACTGAATAAACAAGGGCACACTATTGTTATGATAACTCATGATCTTAATGTTGCAAGCTATGCTCAGCGTATTGTGAAAATAATTGACGGCGAGATCTTTGAATGACAGTGGAGAAGAGTGAACATCAGATCATATTTAGCTTTGGCGATTATCCTATTTACTAATGAACAAAAGAAATACTAATAACCAATTGACTTGTGACAAAATACTACAGCTATAAAACGCTGTATTTGTCCACATAATAATTGGTTATTATACTAATAACCAATTAACCTATGGACAAAACACGGCGGCTATAATACGCCCACTCTGCGTCAAACTCCCTTGCCGGGCGACAGCCCGCCTGCGGTCGTTTTCCTTGATTGGACGTATTCTATCCACCGTCTTTATCCATAGAACAATTGGTTATTAGTATTAGTATTGTTTTTTGTTCTTTTTTCTGTGTTGTCACAGGTCCAGAATAAAATAATGCGGCTTTATTCTCTTAATAATGGGAAATTTTTCAAAGCATCTTCCATGCATAACATCCCCCGCCACCGCCAATAATTTTAACAGATTATCGCAAAGGCGGGATTTTTTATGTACTACAACAAGGTGGATATCAGCGGCGTTGATACTTCAGGACTTACCGTTCTCAAGGAATCTGAAAAAATGGAGCTTCTGAAAAAATGCCGTGCAGGTGATAAAAAAGCCCGTGAAAAGCTTATAAGCGGCAATCTTCGGCTGGTGCTCAGCGTTATTCAGAAATTTATGGGCAGAGGAGAAAATCCCGACGACCTTTTTCAGGTGGGCTGTATCGGGCTTATCAAAGCCATCGACAATTTCAATACCGAGCTTGATGTGCGTTTTTCCACATATGCCGTTCCAATGACATATAG
>JAGBFZ010000129.1 GCA_018110855.1 Oscillospiraceae bacterium | reverse complement strand
TATTGTCCCTGTGCATGGCTATGAATATCATTGACGCCGTAAATCCGTCCTTCAGCCTGTCATCGGTAACGGGTCTTATGAAGAAGCTCACCGCACTTCTTATGGGCTTTGGAATGACTATATTTACGGGGCTTTTGTCAATTCAGTCCATTGTGGGCGCTTCTGCGGACACTCTGGGTGTGAAGGCTGCAAAATTTGTGGTATCAAACTTTGTTCCCGTTGTGGGCAGTGCGGTGGCGGACGCATATTCCACCATGCGGTCGGGACTGGGACTTCTTAGGGGTGCAGCAGGCGCTTTCGGGATAATTGCTGTATGCATTACCCTCCTGCCGCCGATACTTGAAACAGCGTGCCTCTATCTTGCCATGACTGCGGGGGAGGCGGCGGCGGAAATGTTCGGCATAAAGGAGCTTGGAACGTTTTTCAGGGGTGCTGCTTCGGTTTTATCCCTGTGCCTTGCGGTGCTTGCCTGCTTCGGGGTGATGTTTGTTATATCCACCGTTATCCTGATGGCGGCGGGGCTTGGGACTGTAAATGCATAGGAGCGTGAAAGATATGGATATGCTTTGTTCAGCGGCAGCTTCTGCCTGTCTGCTTGGGATAATTTTCTCGGTGATAAACGGAATGAATCCTTCGGAAAAGCTTTCAAGGCAGATGAATATTATCTTTTCTCTTATAATGATAGCTGTGGTGATCGCTCCCTTTGCAAAGAAGGATTTTACCGTTGAATTTGAAAATATAAGCGGTACAGCTCCCGAGGATAAGTCATACATATTCGATAATCATCTTGATGATATGATAAGCTCCAATATTAGCGAGAATCTGGGAAAGGCTCTTGCGGACAGGGGGATATTTCCAATAAAAATTTCCGTAGATATAAATAATTCCTCGGATGACAGCATATCTATTACCAGAGCGGAAATTATTCTTATGGACAGCTCCCTTTCGGATGCAGCTGCAGAAACGGCGGCGGATATACTGGGGGTGGAAAAATCGCTTATAACCGTAAAAGCAGAGGAGAATGACAATGCAGATAATTAACAGGCTTCGGGATATCTACTATAAGCTCACCAAAAGCAAAAAAGCAATGACTGCCGCTGCCGCTCTCGGAATTGCGGGAATGGTCATGATACTACTCAGCGGAGGAAAAGAAGATGAAAATCAAACGGAAATACCCGCTTCGACAGCCGAGGAAAGTGTGTGGACAGACTATTGTAATAACACGGAGCAAAGGCTGGAGGAGATACTGTCCGCCATAGACGGGGTGGGAGCGGTTGAAGTGATGATAACGGTCAGCTCCACAGAGGAGTACATATATGCACAGGCTGAAAACGTAAGCGGCGACAAAATTCAGAGCGAATACGTTACAGTCAGGACTGAAAACGGAGAGGAGGCGCTGGTCAGAAAGGTCAATACCCCTGTCATAACGGGGGTTGCGGCAGTTTGCGAGGGAGGAAGGTCAGACAGAGTTAAGGAAGAGATTTACCGCACTGTAACAGCGGTTCTCGGAATACCCTCAAGCAGAATTTATGTAACCGCTATGGAATAAATTTTTATAAAATGGAGGAATCATTTATGCGCAAACCAAATCTTATCATAGGCAAAAAGCAGATAATCCTTGCAGGTCTCACACTTGTGCTTGGAATTGCAGTGTACATGAATTATGTGTTCTCGGAGGTGGGTGATGAGATCGCCGCAGACGCAGAGGTGAAGCAGGCTGCCGAAAGTACACGGGTAAATTACGGCGATGCGGCGTTTGTCAATTCGGACAGCGGTGAGGAAATAAAGGAGGTTTCCGCTGAGGTGGATTCATCCGATTATTTTGCTCAGGCAAGGCTGTCGAGAATGACATCCCGTGATGATGCGGTTCAGACACTTGCCGCTATCCTTAACGGCGGCGATCTTACCGAGGAGGAAAATGCGGCATATACCATGGAGGCTGTTAATCTTTCCCAGCTTTCCGAAAGCGAAAGCAAGATCGAATCTCTTATCAAGGCACAGGGCTTTGAGGACTGTGTTGTGTATCTGGATGGTGAGACGGCGAGCATTGTTGTCCGCTCGGAGGGGCTTGCCGCAGATGAAGCAGCACAAATCAAGGATATTTTGTTAACAGAGGTGACAATTCCTGCAGAAAATATTAGAATTTTTGAGGTTAAGTAGTTGTGTATTTCCCAAAGATGTGATATAATAGAAATAATGAATATATAAGCCGCTTTTGTATAATAAAGCGGTGAGTGTAAGTCCCGCCTGTAGGATATCGAAAAAATTCGTATCCTTACAGGCTTTAGGGCTTATATCACATAATGCGGGAAAGGATATTAAATATGGGTAAAGCATTAAAGAAAAGCCACATCAGAGAGGCAGCATTTCTGCTTATTTTTGAAAAAATGTTCAGGGACGATACCTGTGATGAGATAATCGAATCGGCAAAGGAAGCCGATGAGTATGACTTTGACGGCGAGGTATGCCGAATCTTCAAGGCGGTTGCCGAAAAAACAGAGGAGCTTGACGGCATAATTTCCGAATACAGCGAAAAGCGTAAGGTGGGCAGAATAGGAAAGGTGAGCCTTGCTATTCTGAGACTTGCGGTTTATGAATGTATGTTTGAGGAAAGCGTTCCCGTAAATGTTGCTGTCAGCGAGGCTGTGAACCTTGCCGAAAAATATGCCTTTGATACGGACAAGCAGTTTATCAACGGCGTTCTCGGCTCCTTCTCCCGCAGCGGAAAAATACCTCAGAAAAATATTCCCGAAATACCTCAGGGTGATAAGTAATGCCGCTTTTTTTAGGGCTTGATACCAGCAATTACACTACCTCCGCAGCATTATATAACAGCGATGACGGCAGAATGATATCCTGCAAAAGGCTTCTTTCCGTGAAAAGCGGAGAGGCGGGTCTGCGCCAGAGCGATGCTGTTTTTCAGCACACAAAGCAGCTCCCCGAGATGATAAAAGAGCTGTGCGAAAAGTGCGGCGGAATATCCGATATTTCGGCGGTGGGTGTATCGTTCAGACCACGAAATACCGAAGGCTCGTATATGCCCTGCTTTCTCTGCGGGGAGGGGCTTGCGGACAGCTTCGGGGCTTTGAATAATATCCCTGTGTACAAGACCTCCCATCAGGTAGGTCATATCCTTGCCGCATTGTATTCGGCGGACAGGCTTTCCATGATAAGATCTCCTTTTATCGCTTTTCATGTAAGCGGCGGCACCACCGACTGCCTTTACTGCGAGCCTGATGAAAAGGAGCTTATCAGAGCTGCCGAAACGGCGACTTCTCTTGATTTAAAGGCAGGACAGCTTATAGATCGAACAGGTATCATGCTTGGTCTTGATTTTCCCTGCGGAAAGGCTCTTGAATCGCTTGCGGAAAAGGCTGACAAAAGCATTAAGGCACGGGCAGTCATGAAAAACGGTTCATGCTGTCTGTCGGGCTTTGAAAACAAGGCTCAGGCAATGCTAAGAGAGGGCGAGTCTCCCGAAAGCACCGCAAAATTTATTCTTAACGCTGTGTTCTCTTCGGTTTACGAAATGACCAAATATGCCCGCAGCATTTACGGAGAGCTTCCTGTTATCTATGCGGGAGGCGTTATGTCAAACGGGTATATTAAAAGTCTGATATCCGATAAAATGCAGAATGTATATTTTTCGGCTCCCGAATTTTCCTGCGACAATGCTGCAGGAACAGCGCTTTATGCATTTTATACTTATGAAAGGCAGTTCAAATGAGCAGTATTCTTACCGTGTCCCAGCTCAACCGATATATGTCCTTTAAGCTCAAAGAGGACAGCAAGCTCAGAGGTCTCCTTGTCAAGGGAGAAATATCGGGATTTACACATCATATGAGAACGGGGCATTTCTATTTCACCCTAAAGGACGGGACTTCTGCCATAAAAGCAGTTATGTTCAGCAGCTATGCGGGTGCTCTTAAATTCATGCCTCAGAACGGCATGAACGTTATCGTCATGGGCAGTGTGCAGGTCTTTGAACGGGATGGAGTTTATCAGTTGTATGTCACCGATATCCAGCCCGATGGTATCGGAGCGCAGTATCTTGCCCTTGAGCAGCTCAAGGAAAAGCTGGCGGCAGAGGGGCTTTTTGATCCGATATATAAAAAGCCTGTGCCGAAATTTCCAGATAAGGTGGGTATCGTTACCGCTAAAGGCGGAGCGGCTCTTAAGGATATCCTGAATATTCTGAGCAGGAGATATCCCGTCTGCGAGGCTGTTATTTTTCCCTGCGTGGTTCAGGGGGAATATGCTGTTGATTCGATTTGCGACGCACTGAAATTAGCCGATGAAAGCGACTGTGATGTTATTATATGCGGCAGAGGCGGCGGCTCCTATGAGGACCTTTCCGCATTCAACAGCGAGAAGATAGCAAGAACCGTTTTCTCCATGAATACCCCCGTCATTTCCGCTGTGGGGCATGAAACGGACACAACTCTTATTGATTTTACATCAGACCTTCGTGCGCCCACTCCGTCTGCTGCGGCAGAGCTTGCAGTTCCCGAAATGTCAGCGCTGTATGAAGCTCTTGCAGCATATAAAAATACCCTTGATAACGCATTGAGCGGAGTGATATCACAAAAAAGGCAGCAGCTTCTTTCCATTGAATCGGAGCTTAAAAATTATGCTCCCGCCGCGGCTTTGTCGGCACTCAGAGAGCGGCTTGCTTCGGGTGAAAAACGGCTTTCGGAAGCAATAAAACTTTATTTCGAGAGAAAGCAAAGGGAAATAGCTTCGGGAGCGGCGGCTCTTGATTCACTAAGTCCCTTAAAAATAATGTCACGGGGCTACAGCCTTGTTTATAAGGAAAATACTCTTGTCAGGTCTGCGGATATGCTTTCCGAGGGCGACAGGATAACCATAAAATTTGCCGACAGCGAGACAAATGCTGTTATCGGCGGGTAAAGGACGGTCAGAAAAATGAGCTTTGAAAAATCCGTTGAACGGGTAGATGAAATAATCGGGAAGCTTTCAGAGGGAGATGTTCCCCTTGAGGAAGCTATCGAGCTGTACAAAACTGGCGCATCGGAGCTTGCAAAATGCCGTAAGCTTCTTGAGGAAGCAGAAAAGGCAGTTATGACTGTCACAAGTGCGGAGGAGCTGTGATGATGATTGAACTTGATCGCCGTGCGGAGCTGATAAACCGCAGGCTTGATGAGCTTATGAGCATTTATACCGAGAAAAATGCCGCTCATCAGCTTATCTGCGCCAAAGCAATGAAATATTCCCTTGCAGCGGGCGGCAAGAGGATAAGACCTGTTCTTGCAATGGAATTTGCCCGAATTTTCGGAGATACCGAGGGGAAAGCAGCCGACTGCGCCTGCGCTCTTGAGATGATACACACATTTTCTCTTATGCATGACGATCTGCCATGCATGGACAATGACGATATGAGGCGAGGAAAGCCCTCCTGTCATAAGCAGTTTGGTGAGGATATCGCTCTTCTGGCAGGAGACGCATTGGAAAATTATGCCTTTGATGTTATTGCATCGGACGAGAAGCTTTCCTTTGAGCAGCGGGTTAAGCTGATAAAATGCCTCTCGGAAGCAGTGGGCGTTATGGGAATGATCGGCGGTCAGACCGTTGATGTTCAGAATGTTGGCAAGCCCTTTGACGCAGAGCTGCTCCTTAAAATGTATTCCATGAAAACAGGAGCGCTTATAAAATGCGCCTGCGTGATGGGATGTATCTGCGCTGAAAGATACGACATGATACCTGCGGCGGAGGAATATGCCGAGGCTTTGGGGCTTGCCTTTCAGATCGTTGACGATATCCTTGATATCACAGCTGATGAAAAGCGGCTCGGAAAGCCCGTTCACAGTGATGCAGAGCTTAATAAGGCTACATATCCCGCAGTATTCGGTCTTGAAGCCGCAAAGCTCAAGGCTGAGGAGCTGACCGAAAAAGCGGTTTTTGTTGCCGAAGGCTTTCCCGACAGCGATTTTTTGTCAGAGCTAACAAAATACCTGCTTAAAAGGGACTATTAAAGAAAGAGGCTGTTAAACGATATGCAGTATTATAATTATATTCTTGTGACCTCAGTGGTGGGTTGGTGCATTGCTCAGCTTCTCAAAACGATCATCAATCTGATAAAGTATAAGAAATTCAGTTTTGAAAGGCTTTTCGGTGCGGGAGGCTGGCCCAGCGCACATTCGGCAATGGTATGCTCGGCTGCTGCGGGAGTGTATCGCATTGAAGGGGTCAATTCCACCCAGTTTGCAATTATGTGCATAGTTGCGCTTATAACCATGTACGACGCTATGGGTGTCCGCAGAGCTGCGGGGCAGCACGCAAAGGCAATCAACAGGATAAACCGTATTCTTGAAAGCAAGCCCGCTTCATCGGGAAAGCCCCTTGAGGATATCGCTCAGGCGGCAAATACAAGTATAGCCGTTATGAAGGAATATCTGGGACATACTCCCTTTGAGGTCGCAAGCGGTGCGCTTCTCGGTATTCTTCTTGCTTTTATAATGCCTGTGAAAATATAAAAAGGATCGTGAAAAATGAAAGACAATACAACAGTAAGGCTGAAGGAGCTTGACCTTCCCTCCGATCTGAAAAAGCTGTCTATTCCCCAATGCGTGAGCCTGTGCAGGGAGATCAGGGATATCCTTATCAGTACGGTAGCTGAAAACGGAGGACATCTTGCTTCAAACTTAGGAACTGTGGAGCTGACAATGGCGATCCATCGTGTTTTCTGCTCACCCTATGACAAGATAATCTGGGACGTGGGGCATCAGGCGTATACTCATAAGATACTTACGGGCAGACTTGATGAGTTTTCTACTTTGAGGACGGAGGGCGGCATTTCCGGCTTTGCAAAGCCCTCGGAATCCGAGCATGATATATTCATCAGCGGGCACAGCAGCAATTCAATTTCCGCTGCCTGCGGTATTGCAAGGGCAATGCGGCTGCAGGGTGATGACCATAATGTTATTGCCGTTATCGGTGATGGTGCATTTACAGGCGGCATGGTCTACGAAGGTCTGAACAATGCAGGGAAAAGCGACGATAACCTTATTGTCATTCTGAACGATAATGAAATGTCAATTTCAAAAAATGTGGGAGCATTGGCAAAATATCTGTCCTCCCTCAGAGGACGCAAGGCTTATGTTGAAGCGAAAAAAAGTATTGACACGGCTCTTGACCGAACTCCTGTCATAGGCAAGCCTGTAAAGGAATTTATGCTTGCTTCCAAGGATACGGTCAGGTGGTTTTTATATCGCTCAAGCGGTCAGCCATCGGGAGCGACAATGTTTGAAAATCTGGGCTTTATCTACTTAGGTCCTGTTGACGGGCATGATCTGAAAAGCCTTGAAGAAACATTAAAAGCTGCAACTGCGGCAAAAAAGCCTGTGCTTATCCATGTAAATACCGTCAAGGGAAAGGGATACCGTCCTGCGGAAAAGAATCCCGGAGCGTTTCACGGGCTTGCTCCAATGGCTATGAAATGTGGAGACCCCGAAATAATAAGCAGCGACAGCTTTTCCGCCGTTTTCGGAGAGGAGCTTGCAAAATTAGGTTCATGTGACAAGCGTATCTGCGGCATAACAGCAGCTATGAAATATGGCACGGGTCTTAACAGATTTGCACAGGTATGTCCCGACAGATTTTTTGATGTGGGAATTGCTGAGCAGCACGCCGTTACCTTTGCTGCAGGTCTTGCGGTAAGCGGAATGATACCTGTTTTTGCGGTGTATTCCAGCTTTTTGCAAAGGGGATATGACCAGATAATCCACGATGCAGCTATCTGCCGCACCCATATCGTTCTTGCCATTGATCGTGCAGGAATAGTCGGGGAGGACGGGGAGACCCATCAGGGACTTTTCGATGTTCCCATGCTCACGGGAATACCGAATATAACTGCTTTTTCTCCCTCAGACTACAATGAGCTGAGACTTTGCCTGCGAAAGGCGATATACGATACTGCCTCTGTTGCGGCGGTAAGGTATCCCCGAGGCTCCGAAAGCGGAAATGTTCATATGAAACTTGATGAGGATAAGATGCTCTGCTTTGAAAATAACGGCGGAAGCGTTCTTGCTGTTGGCTATGGCAGAACAGGTGCCGATGTTTGGGAAACGGTCAGAGAAAGTGGCTTATCTGCCGATGTTCTCAAGCTTGTAAGGATTTTTCCGTTGGAAAACTATATAATTGACATTTGTATGAATTACGAAAAAATAATCATATTTGAAGAATCCCTGCGCAGCGGAGGAATCGGAGAGCATATCGCTGCCGCATTGTCCGAGAGAGGGCATAGGGGGCAGGTTAAAATAAACGCTGTAAGAGGCTTTGTCAAGCAGGCAAAAACAAAAAGTGTTCTCGGACGCTTTTGTCTTGACAAGGTCGGAATTGAGAAAAAAATAACGGAGCTTATCCGATCGGAGTAAGGTGAGAAGGTCATGCGGCTTGATATATATCTTTCAGAAAACGGATTTGTAAAAAGCCGTGAGACGGCAAAGAGAATGATCTCCGAGGGTGGTGTTTTAGTAAACGGGAGCATTGTTACGAAGCCCTCAAAGGAGGTCTCCGAAAGCGATGATATCAGACTGTGTGCTCCTCTTCCGAAATATGTGGGCAGGGGAGGCTTCAAGCTTGAAAAGGCTCTTGAATGCT
>JAGBFZ010000128.1 GCA_018110855.1 Oscillospiraceae bacterium | reverse complement strand
CCGCTGAACGTTACCGTTGAAATAGGCTCCGCCCGCAAAAAGGTCAAGGAGATACTGGATTTCACTCAGGGAACCATTATCGAGCTTGAACGTCAGGCAGGCGCTCCCGTTGACATCATTGTTAACGGTCATCTTATCGCAAAGGGTGATGTTGTTGTCATTGACGACAATTTCGCAGTTAGAATCACAGAAATAATCAAATCAAAATTTTTAGATAATTTAGGTAAGGAGTAATTACTATGGACAAGAAGATTATGCTCGTTGACGACGCCGCTTTCATGCGAATGATGATCAAGGACACTCTCACCAAGAACGGTTATACCAACATAATCGAGGCTTCTGACGGTGAAGTTGCCTGCAACACTTATGCTGCTGAAAAGCCCGATCTTGTTATCATGGACATTACTATGCCCAACAAGACAGGCATTGAGGCTCTCAGAGACATCAAGGCTTCCGATCCCTCTGCCAAGGTAGTAATGTGCTCCGCTATGGGTCAGGAATCTATGGTCGTTGAGGCTATCAAGCTGGGCGCTCTGGACTTTATCGTTAAGCCCTTCAAGCCCGACAGGATCCTTGCTACCGTTCAGAAGGTCATTGGCTGATAAAGGACGCTGACGGATAATGACTGAAATTATTCCCGTTGTTCTTGCGCTTTTCGGAGTTGTAGCTCTCATGCTGGGGGTGCTCTACCTTATGAAATGGCTGAACACCCGTATTACGGGCAGAAAAAACGGCAATGGCATAAGGATATCCTCCTGCATCGGCGTGGGACAGGATAAATCCGTCATGGCGGTCAGGGCAGGAAACAAAAATCTGCTTATCGGTGTGACTCAGGGAAGCATTAACCTTATCTGCGAGCTGTCCGAGGAGGATATGGACCTTATTGAAGGCTCACCTTCCGGTGCTGCAGATCTGGCAGGCAGATCCTTCGCCGAATGCCTGAAATACAATGCGGCAAAGCTCGGCAGGGATTTTATCACCCCGAAGTCACAAAAGGGCGATAATGAAGATAAAGGCAATTCGTGAAAGGCAGGCTCGTTTAATGAATAATAAAATCTGCGGCTCTTTTCCGAAAAAGCTGAAGATCGCCGCTGCGGGCGGACTGTGCGCTGCCGTTCTCATGTGGGGCGCTGTCGGTGCTGTTACATATGCAGTAAACGATCCCGCAGAGGAAAACGGTGTTGTTACCTCTGCAACTACCATTACCACCCCTATGGAAACAGAGATATCAAACGTTACCACAACCGTTCCCGAGACCGCTCAGACTACTATCCCCGCACAGGCTGTCACAGAGGCAGATTCTACTCTCCCCTACAACGAGCCTGTGACACATGATGATGAGGATACGGACAGTATTCTCGATCTGCTGGATATCAACAATAATTCCAACACCCTTGACCTAATCATTCTTCTGACTGTTATTTCTCTGGCACCTTCGCTGCTGATAATGCTCACCTGCTTCACTCGCATTATCATTTCTTTTTCGCTGCTGAGAAATGCTATGGGAATACAGACTACCCCTCCCAATCAGGTTATGATAGGTCTCGCTCTGTTTCTTACATTGTTCATCATGTCCCCCGTTCTCGAGGAGATGAACGAGGTCGCTTATGTTCCCTACAAAAATGGTGAATACACCTCATTTGAAGCCATAAAGGAGGCTTCCGTTCCTCTGAAAAAATGGATGCTCAAGAATACTTCAAATGAGACCATGTCCTTCTTTATTTCTCTCTCGGGAGAGGAATATCCTGCAGTGGACGATGAGACCTTTACTGAGGCTATTCCCTTTAAGCTCGTTGCTCCCGCTTTCATGCTGAGTGAGATAAAGATCGGCTTCCAGATAGGCTTCCTGCTGTTTATCCCGTTTCTCGTGATCGATGTGGTCGTTTCCACGGTGCTTATGTCTTTGGGTATGATGATGATGCCCCCTACAACGGTGACTATGCCCTTTAAAATTCTTATGTTCGTGCTTGTTGACGGCTGGCAGCTGCTTGCCGGTTCGCTGGTATCGGGCTTCAATATGTAGCTTTTGATGCCTCAACCGAAAGGATGTGAAACTGCAAAGTGACTGAGGACTCTGTTATCCAGATCTTTAAGGACGCTATGATACTTATTTTCAAGATGGCAGGTCCGCTGCTGCTGATAAGTATGCTTGTGGGTCTTGTTATTGCCATTTTTCAGGCAGCAACTCAGGTTCATGAGCAGACCCTGACCTTCGTTCCCAAGGTGACTGTTATTGCCCTGCTGCTTATTCTTATGGCTTCCTTTTTCATCTCAAGCACCGAATCATTCGTATATGAAATTTTCGATTTGATAGGAACTGTCAGCACTCAGACTGTTTCAGGCTGACAAAATATTTTCTCGGAGAGGTTACTATGGATTTCTGGGATCTGCTCCTGTCTGATTTTGATATAAAGCTTATGGTATTCGCAAGAATACTTGGCATTTTCGCTTTTAATCCCATTCTTTCCCGAAGAAATATCCCTGCTATGGTAAAGGTCGGGCTGTCAATGCTCATTGCCTATATCGTCGCTCTCGCTCTTCCGTCTATGGAATTTGACGCAGGCGATACTGTGGGGGAATATGTTCTGAGCTTCGCAGCAGAGCTGTTTATCGGCTTTGTTCTGGGCTTCATATGCGACCTGTTTGTATATATGATATACTTTGCGGGAGACATTATGGACTCTCAGGCGGGTCTCGGAATGGCAAAGGTCTTTGATCCGGCTACTCACATTCAGATGTCCGTATACGGTTCATTCATTGGCTTTTTCATGTATCTGTACTTCTTTGCCGCAAACGCTCATCTCACTCTGATACGCATTTTTGTGGATTCCTTTGAGGTGGTACCACTTGGCGGCGGACACATCAACCCGGAGCTTGGCTGGACCTTTGTTACGATGTTCTCAAGGATACTTACTCTCATGATGCAGCTTGCAATGCCTGTAATTGCCGCTGAGCTTATCGTGGAATTCTGCATTGGTATTCTCATGAAAGCAGTTCCTCAGATACAGATAATCGTGGTGAATATTCAGCTCAAGGTTATCGTGGGCTTTACGGTGCTTTTTGCTATCACCTCACCCATGAGCGAGTTCATTGCGGATTACACCGAAAAAATGCTCGGTACCTGCAAAGAAATTCTTCCTCTTATTTTCACATAATACCCTGTTTTCAAAGGAAAGGCAGGTGGTCAGATGGCAGAGAACGAAAACGGCGAGGAGAAAACCGAAGAAGCCACGGAAAAAAAACGCCGTGACGCCCGCAAAAAGGGTCAGGTCCTTAAAAGTCAGGACGTGGCTGTGGTATGCTCCCTGTTTCTGTCATTCTTTGTTCTGCGGATAACCGCTTCCTCTGTTTTTTCCCGTCTCGGAAACTTTATGACAAAGTATTTTTCCATGGCGGGAGAGGGCATCGGAGACGTTAAATATATCGGCAAGGAAAGCTTCGCAAGAGGAATTGCCACTGATTTTTTTGTGATATTCTTCATTACTACAGGTGCTCTCCTTGCAGTCTCTTTCATTACTGCGATAGTCTCAACAGGCATTCAGACAAAATTTCTGATTTCCTTTGAAAGCTTGAAATTTAAGCTTGACAAGCTCAATCCCATTAACGGTATCAAGAGAATGTTCTCCCTCAAGGGGCTTTTCGAGCTTGCTAAATCCCTTATCAAAATGATACTGCTTATCGTGGTGGTCTATAATGAGATAAAGGACAGGCTCCCTGAGATCGTCAGGCTCATGTTTATGGAACCCATAAAAGGCGTTGTTTACATTGCTGAGACTGTTTTTTCCATCGTTATGACCCTTGGTATGGTTTTCATTGCGGTGGCAGCTGTGGACTTCATGTTCCAGCGCTATTCCTATGAAAACGACCTCAAAATGACCAAACAGGAGGTCAAGGACGAGTACAAGCAGATGGAAGGAGACCCCAAGATTAAAAGCAAACGCCGCGCCATACAGCAGCAGATGGCTAATCAGCGCATGATGCAGGCTGTTCCCGAGGCGGACGTTATTATCCGTAACCCCACCCACTTCGCTGTGGCTCTTAAATATGACCCCGAAAAAAGCTCCGCTCCCGTAGTCACTGCAAAGGGAAAGGACCTTGCTGCGCTCCGCATTGCGGATGTGGCTGCCGAGCATGATGTTCCCACAGTGGAAAACAAGCCTCTTGCAAGGGGTATTTACGAGAAGGTCGAGGTGGGCAGAGAGATCCCTGCTGAATTTTATCAGGCGGCGGCTGATGTTCTCTGGTTCGTTTATAACCTGAAAAAGAAACCCCTTCCCAAGGGGATATTACCCGAAAACAAATCGTCTGCGCCGTTTAACTACTGACGGCCTTTCACAAGGAGGGCGGCAATACCTAAGTGGATTTTCTGAAGAAAATAGTAGGCAAAAATATCGTTACGGTATTTGTCATTCTCGCAGTTTTTCTCATCGTTATTCCTCTTCCCACATGGCTTCTTGACCTGCTTTTCGCTGTCAACATTGCCCTGTCGGTGTACATTCTCCTTACGACTATGTACATAAAGGAATCCCTTGAATTTTCCATTTTCCCGTCTCTGCTGCTTATCACAACAGTTTTCAGACTGGGACTTAACATATCCTCCACCCGTTCCATTCTTATGAATCAGGGCTATGCGGGTGAGATAGTAAAGGCATTCGGCACCTTCGTTATGGGCGGCAATGCGGTTGTGGGATTTATCGTTTTTATCCTTATAACTGTGGTCCAGATGGTAGTTATCACCAAGGGCGCCGAGCGTGTTGCTGAGGTTACTGCTCGTTTCACCCTTGACGCTATGCCCGGAAAGCAGATGGCTATTGACGCCGACCTGAATCAGGGCATTATTGACGACAAGGAAGCAAAGCACCGCCGTGACAAGGTTCAGAGAGAATCGGATTTCTTCGGCGCTATGGACGGTGCTGCCAAGTTCGTTAAGGGAGACGCTACCTTTTCCATCGTTGCCGCTATCGTAAACCTTCTGGGCGGTGCGGTTATGGGTCTGGTTTTCGGCGGAATGGATTTTTCAACTGTCCTTTCCACCTACTCCATCGCTACCGTGGGAGACGGTCTCTGCTCGCAGATACCTTCCCTTCTCATATCAATTTCAATGGGTATGATAGTTACCCGTGCCGCTTCCGAGGAATCCCTCAACAGCGACGTTATCGGGCAGTTCACCTCCCAGCCCAGAGTTCCTCTCATTGCAGGCATCGTTATGTTTGTAATGGGCTTTATCCCGGGCTTTCCCACCGTTACTCTCTTCGTTCTGGGCGGCGGACTTATTGCCCTTGGCGTGGGTCTTTCCCGCTCCATGAAAACAGAAGAGGAACAGGCGGAGGAACAGGGTGCTAAGGAAATGGCGGAAAATCAGGACGCTATTTCCGAAATGGAATACTACAAGGACATTGACAACGTTTATAAGCTTCTCAATGTAGAGCCTATTGAAATGGAGTTCGGCTATTCACTTATCCCTCTTGCCGATGAATCTGCAGGCGGAACCTTCATTGAGCGTGTTGTCATTTTCCGAAAGCAGTTTGCCATTGACATGGGCATGGTTTTCCCGTCCATCAGGATGAGGGACAACCAGCACATAAATCACAACCAATACGTTATCAAGATAAAGGGCGAGACCGTTGCTG
>JAGBFZ010000127.1 GCA_018110855.1 Oscillospiraceae bacterium | reverse complement strand
GGCACAGCAGTGTTACCAGAACTCCCGTTTTAAGGGTGTTGAACAGCACCTTGATATAAAGCGGCTCGGTAAATATCTTTATGTAATAATCAAAGGTAAATCCGTCTGCGCCCACAAAGCTTTTCTTTAAGATACCAACCATTGAGATAATAAGCGTTATAACCACAAAAAGCAGCGGGAGAAGCATAATTATCCATTTAAGCTGACTGGCTTTTGCGATTTTATGAGATAAGGGAACGCCTTTTGCGTTTATATCTCCCGAAAAATTCTTAGGAGCTTCACTCATCAGGATCACGACCTTTCGGAATGTGCGGCATTGCCGTAAGCAATACCGCACTCATTTTGGTTATCTGGGTAAATTATTCTACAAGCCATGCGTTGAAGCGCTCTTCAACTGCAGAGAGGTTTTCAGCCCAGTAGGTATTATCAAGGTAGATCTCATTTGCAAGCTGCTCGGGTGACTGACCGAGTTTGAGCTTCATTTCATCATTCATAAGCGCAACAGCCTCGGGATTTGTGGAACCGTAGGGGATAAGCTCCGAGAAGCCGTACTGCTGAGGAGCCTCGCTGATAAATTCGATAAATTTCATTGCATTGTCCCTGTTAGGAGCATTCTTGGGAACGACCCAGCCTGCAGATATCATTATTCCTCCATTGTAGTGCATATCAACGGGAGAGCCTTCGTCTTTTGCGGTGGCAATTCTTCCGCTCCAGGCAAGAGCATAATCGGCTTCGCCTGTGGAGAGCATCTGTGAAGGCTCTGCACCCTTTGTCCACCATACGATGTTGTCCTTGATAGTGTCAAGCTTTGCAAAGGCACGGTCAAGATCCAGGGGATAAAGCTCGTCCATCGGAACACCGTCTGCAAGCAGAGCGGCTTCAAGTACGGTTACGGGGTACTGCCATACAGCTCGCTTGCCGGGATATTTTTCCGTATCGAAGAAATCCGCCCAGGTCCGGGGAGCGGCATCTGCGCTTGTCTTTTCCGAATTCCAGGAAATAACAGTGGTGTAAATTTCTGCACCCATTACATATTCAAGCTGTGCCTCTTCATCTATCTTTGTGGTGACCACATTGTAGTCGATAGGCTCAAGATATCCCTGCTCGCCTGCATAAACGCCCCAGTAAGCGTCGCAGTTCATAACGTCCCATTCGGTAGTGTTGTTTTCGACCATTGATATAAGCTTTGCATAGTCGCAGGGAGTCACCACAGTTACCTTGATGCCCGTCTGCTCCTCAAAGGGCTTTACAGCCGATGCGATACGTGCGTCGGTGTTTGCGCCGCCCCAATCAACGAATACAAGCTTTCCGCTGTCGCCTGAACTGCTTTCAGTTACGCCTTCGGAGGACTTTCCGCAGCCTGCAGCAAGTCCCGATATCATAGTCATAGCAAGTGCAATTGCCGATACTTTCATAAAACGCTTTTTCATATTAAATTCCTCCCAAATTATTATTCAATAGTTTTGAGCATTACGCCCTTTTCCTTTTCGTAGATCGTGGTAACGCAGTCGGCGTTAAAGAAAAACTCAAGCTCCTTTTCTCCCGCATACTGTCTGTATGCTTCGGGAGATATTTTTACATTCAGCTCGCTGCCGTCTTGGACTCTGATAAGCACCTTGTAATAATCGCCCATATAAACACTGTTCAGAATTGAAGCCTTAAAGGAATTTATGTGACCGCTTCTGTTTTTCATAAGGTGTATAAGCTCGGGACGGAGCGCAAGAAGCACATCGTCAAGGTTAAATTGCCTGCGGTCCAACGGTTCTTCGATTCGTACAGGCTCATCGGTAAGCCCTGTCTTGACCATACTTACTCTGCAGCCGTTTTCCTTGTATTTGGTCATGACCGTTCCTTTGATAAGGTTTGTGCTTCCGATAAATTCCGCAACGAACTGATTTCGCGGTTCATTGTATATCTCTTCGGGCGAGGAGCATTGCTGGATAACTCCGTGGCTCATAATGCATATCTTGTCTGACATTGTTAGCGCTTCCTCCTGATCGTGGGTAACGCTTATGGTGGTTATGCCAAGCTCCTTTTGTATGCGCTTTATCTCGAACTGCATCTCATGGCGCAGGTTCTTGTCCAGAGCACCCAGAGGTTCATCGAGAAGCAGCAGCGGAGGATTGTAAACAATCGCTCTTGCAAGAGCGCATCTCTGCTGCTGACCGCCCGAAAGCTGCTTCGGAAGCCGTTTTTCCATTCCGTCAAGCTTTATCAGCTTTATGATGAAATTAACTCTTTCGGCGATCTCGTCCTTGTCGATCTTTCTCAGCTTTAAAGGGTATGCAATATTTTCAGCTACAGTCATATGCGGAAAAAGCGCATAGTTCTGAAAAAGCATTCCTATATTTCTTTCGTATGATTTCTTTCCGGCGATATCCGCGCCGTTTATCAGGATCTGTCCGTCGTTTGCAGCTTCAAAGCCGGCAATTATCTTTAAAAGAGTAGTCTTTCCGGAGCCGCTTGAACCGAGTATTGTAAGAAATTCTCCTGCGTCAGCTTCCAGCGAAACACTGTCAAGAGCCTGAAAGCTTCCGTAAAATTTGCTTACATTGTCGATTTTTATGCTCTGTCCTATTGCAGGCATAATCATCTCTCCTTTCTTCATTACCGCATATCATAAAGGCGCTGTCGGGTCAGTATCCCCGACAGCGCCTTTGCTGTGCGTTTTTGAATTATTTTTGTATCTCCCGATTACATTTTTAATTATAACACCGTTGTCGGAAAATGTCACTATATGCAGGATACAAAAACAAGTCTTTCTTTTTGTATCTGAAACACATTGCAAAATTACGAAATATAGAATATTATATAATATGTAAATATTGAATTATGAATTTTATAATTATATAACTTGCAAATTTATGGTGAGGAGTGTATAAATATGAATAGCGTTTATATGAAGGAT
>JAGBFZ010000126.1 GCA_018110855.1 Oscillospiraceae bacterium | reverse complement strand
TAGTGGCGCAGGCTTTCAAGTGCAGCAACACTCTGATCGTTACCCCCGTAAAGACATATAACCCCTCTAACGAGTATGACGAGGAGTATTTCGAGTTCAACCTCTTCATGAGCCGACGGGAGTATAAAACGATTCGCCGCAGAATGACCGCAGGACGTATCGCTTCTGTTCGTGAGGGCAACTATATCGGCAGCATTGCTCCTTATGGCTATCGAAAAATTCAGCTTCCCGATAGATCTGTTTCCCTTGAGCCGGATCCGCAGGAAGCGGAGATCGTTAAGCTCATTTATGACCTGTATCTCAATCAGCACATGGGCGCAAGCAAGATTGCAACACATCTCAATAAAATAGGATCCGCTCCAAGAAGGTCTGATGTGTGGGAGGCTTCTTCTATCACTCCCATTCTCTCCAACCCGATTTACTGCGGATATGTGCGGTGGAATACAAGACCCGTAATCAAAGCCTATGCAAACGGAAAATACATAAATACCCGCCCCCGCTCCGATAGGGGAGAGGTGCATAAGGGCAAGCATGAGCCGATCATTTCCGAAGAAATGTGGAATGAGGTCAAAGATATAATGGAATCACGCAAACAGCAGCAGAATCCATTTGACAAGCCTCTGCAGTCGCAATATGCAAAGCTCATGGTCTGCGGGCTCTGCGGCAGAGCAATGGTGCGCCGTCCTTATAAAAATAAGACTGCTATGTATTTGTGCGTAAACAAGGGCTGCAGCTGTATGGCTTCGGACGAAGATGTTATAACGGACCTCGTACTCAACTCAATAAGAAATCATCTGACCCATGTTGAAAATATGGTAAACGGTAACGTCAAGCCCGATTCAAGAGATAAAAATATCGAATCTGCAAGAAAGACTCTGACCGATGAGCTGAATAAGCTCGCAAAGCAGAAGAACAGGCTGTATGACCTGTTCGAGAGGGAGGTATATACAGAGGAAATGTTTGCGGAGCGTTTTGCTGATATCACAAAGCGAATATCCGAGAAGCAGGAAGTGCTTGAGAAGCTTCCGAAAGGAAAGAAGCCGATAGATCTAAACGAATACTACATGACAGTGAAGTCGGTGCTTGAATCATACTCAAAGGACAATACAGCGCAGGAAAATAACGAAATCCTTTCCCGCATAATAAAAAAGATAAACTACTATAAAACCGAGGGCGGCAGATGGAAGCCTTCCAATCTGAAGATTGATGTCGATTATAAAATGTAGCTTTCGGTTATACATTTATGGCGCGTATGAATTGGCTCATGTTGAAATGATCTCTGCAATTGTATATCAGCTGACAAAAGGGCTGACTCCCGAACAGATCAAAGCGGGCGGTCTTGACGCTTATTTTGTAGATCACACTTTGGGAATTTATCCTCAGTCCGCAGCAGGTGTGCCTTTTACTGCGGCATATTTTCAGTCTAAGGGTGATACAATCACTGATCTTCATGAGGATATGGCTGCAGAACAAAAAGCAAGAACAACCTATGACAATATTCTTCGTTTTGCAGATGATCCTGATGTCAGGGATCCAATTAAGTTCCTCAGACAGAGAGAAATTGTTCATTTTCAGAGGTTCGGCGAAGCCCTCCGCATAACCCATGATAATCTCAACTCCAAAAACTTCTACGCATTTAATCCCGAGTTTGACAAATAATATTTTATGAAAAAGCGGGCTGATGAGAATAAACACTCATCAGCCCGTAAATATTGACATTATTTTGAAGTGCTTCCGAATCCGCCTGTCCTTACAGCCTCAGCACAGTCATCGGTTGTAATACCGAATGGAATAAAAATACCCTGCGCAAAAGCGCTGTTCTCCTCCATAAGGATCGTTTTATCCTGATTGGATTCATTGGTGAGCTTGATATGGATATGTCCTTCATTATCGGCAAAATAATAATCACTGTCAATGATACCCACAGTGTTATTGAGCCTTAGCCTGTACTTAAATCCCAATCCGCTCCTTGGACAGCACATGAGAAACCAGCCTTCATCTATTGCCGCCCTGATACCTGTGGGAATAGTAACAGTCTCATTGGGCTCAAGTGATACAGTCAGCGGAATAAAAAAGTCGTATCCTGCCGAGCCTGAGGTGGCGCGAAGAGGGAGTCTGATCCTATCGAAAATTTCTTTGCAATTCTCATCTGTAAGCATTGAAAAGCATTTTTTTGCGTCAGCAGTGTACTGTTCAAGTGAAACCTTTTCAAAATGTGCGATCCTGTTCATTATGATATCTCCTTTAATAATTTGTCAAAGGTATCTCTGTTGGCGAGACCTATGGAAAATGCTGTTGCACTGCCTGCTGCCGTTCCCCATTTCAGCGCGGTCTGATAATCAGCTGTGCGGAGATATCCTGCTAAAAAACCGGCTAACATGGAATCTCCTGCACCGACAGAATTGACTGCTTCACCCTTGGGAGAGGATATTCTGTATACGTTTGAATCCTCAGCGGCAAGGACAGCGCCCATTTCCGCCATGGAGACGATAACATTTTTTGCTCCCATGACCCTGAGCCTCAGAGCGCATGCCTCCGCATGATCAGCGGAAAAAATCTGACAGCCGAATATCTCCCCGACCTCGTGATGATTGGGCTTAACAAGAAATGGCTTGTATTTTAAAAGCCTTGTAAGAAGCTCACCTGAGGCGTCTGCGGCAATCAAAACCCCGCTGTTTTCCAGCCTTTTACAGATGATCTCGTAAATATCGCTCTGAACCGAGCAGGGAACGCTGCCGGCGAGAACAAGAATGTCTCCGCTGCGGAGTCTGCTGATTTTTTCAAGGAGCATATCCACAGCCTTTCCGTCTATTATTGGACCGCCGGGATTTATTTCTGTTTCAGCAGAGCTGTCTGTCTCGAACAGCTTGACGCATATTCGTGTGAAGCCTTTATCAAGGCGAATAAAATCGCAGTCAATGCCCATACTTTTAACAGCGTCCTCAAGAGCCTGTCCCGTAAAGCCTGCTGTAAAACCAAGGGCAACGCTTTCGGTATCCAGCATTTTCAGAACGCTTGAAACGTTTATACCCTTTCCGCCCCAGCATATCTCCTCAGAGGACGTTCTATTAACGCCTCCCTGAGACAGGGAGTTCAGGCGGAGAACATAATCCACCGCAGGATTAAAGGTAACGGTGTATATCATATTTTGATAGTATCGTCCTTTCGGAAAAATTTTTCAGCTCAGCTTTGAGTGGAGCCTCTGATTATCAGCTTGTGAGGAAGGATTATCATGTCATGGTTTTTTTCTGTTCCGCGCATATTTTCAAGGAGCTTGCCTATAACAGTTTTTCCCATTTCATATCCGGGCTGGGATACTGTGGTTATCCCGGGGGTGTACATTTCGCTGAGACTGATATTATCAAAGCCGCAGACCTCAAGTTTGCTTCCCACGGCAATACCGTCCATGAACGCCTGCTTTATAACTCCTGCGGCAAGGAGATCGGAAATGCAGAAGATCGCCTGAGGAGGCTTATCAAGGGACATGAAATATTTCAGTGCCTTGCATCCGTCGGAATAATCGTAAGAGCATCTGTAAATGTATTTTTCCTCAAAGCCGATACCATATTCGGAAAGAGCTCTGATATAACCTTTTTCACGGTCAGCGGAGGATAATGCGTCAGTGTTTCCGCCCGTAGTGACGAGACCAATTCTTGTTTTGCCGCGCTTGAGGAACATTTTAACAGCGTCATATGCGGCAGCCTCGTTATTAATGGAAACGGTCAGTACCTTAGCGTCAGAGACCCTTTCACAGCAGAGAGCAATATTATACTGCTTGTCCAGCTCGTTGAGCTTTTGCGCGTCAAGCTGTGTTCCCAGCAGAACGGCAGCGTCAACAGTGCGGTTGAAAAGCATATCCAGAAGGCGCATTTCGGTTCCCAGATAGCTGTTGCTTGTACTGAGGAGAACGTCATAATTTGGATATGCAGCGTCCTGCATTCCCTTGATAATATCGCTGTACACCGTATGCTCGGTTGATGGGAGGATGGCGAGAATATTATTTGTTTCGCATTTGCGTAGGTTTCTGCCGAGAAAATTTGGACTGTACCCCATTTCCTTGATCACATTGTTGACTGCAGATGCTGTTTCCTCGGATACTGCGGCGCTGTTGTTCAGAACTCGGGATACTGTTGCGACAGATACTCCTGCCGCCTTGGCAACGTCCTTGATGGTAACGCTCATGGGCATGACCGTCCTTTCAAATATATAGGTATATATTATTGTTAAATTATTTTTTCATCATCTGTAAGCGAGCGGCGGCGTTCCTTGTCCCTTTCGCTTTTTCTCTTCTCCCGAAGAACCATTCGGTCGTAGGAAAAGAAATCCGCAAATACCGCTGTGAGGAGCAGAATAGTCACGATGATCGTGGGATAAATTCGTGAGGTGAAGAGCTCAACGCTTGATCTGGGAACAACAGAATTAGGTATTCCGTTAAGAACAGCAATGGGATAAATATAAAGCAAAGTACCCGCAATATTAAAGATCAGCGAAAGAAGGTTGAGTAATCCCTTTCGAAAAAAAGCAGTAATAAGAGCAGCAAGGAGCATGACCACCGACAGAATAAGACATGAACCTGCGCTTTCGTAATTATTTGTATAAATGGCGATTCCGCCCATTAGATCGAGAAACAGGCAGCATACAGCAAATGCAGCACAGCCAAGACCCAGAGAAGCCTTTCTGAGAATATCCATAAATGATTTTTCATTCCTTTTGATCAAACGAAATGCCGAAGAAAGCACATTATCGGCTATAAAATTTATTATAACATAAAATGGCTTGAAGTGCAACAATTTTTTTCATGTTTAAGAAAAAAATGAAGTGATTTCTGTGAAGAATATATCCACTTGCTAAATCCGACTTCTTTTTTTAAAGAATGGTGTTAAAATTACAGAATAAAAAACTCTTATATTTTGTCCGTGAGAGCAAATATTAATCCTGTGAAGCGTTTTGCTTTACCACCAAAAGCGGCGGACGCTGCGGAGAGGAAGTCAACATGAACCTTGCATTTAAGCTGTTCCGCGGTGCGGCGTGTACGGCGCTGGCAGCACTGACGGGGAGTATTATATACTATAACTGCGCCCTGCCCGACAATTACTGTGTTGCAAGGGGCGGCAGTCTTGAGATAAGCGACCATATTGAAGTGAGATCGGATATGATCCTGCCCGAGACATATGATATCACAGCCCCGGAAAATATTATATCCAACGCTTCGGCTATGATGGGAGCGGTGGGGGAACATACTGAGCAGCTTCGGCTGTTTGGGATATTCCCCATTAAAAATGTTAATGTGACCGAGGTGAACGAGCCTGTTGTGGTTCCCTGCGGAACTCCCTTCGGAATAAAGCTCCTGACAAAGGGTGTACTTGTGGTGGAGCTGACGGGCTTTGAAAGCGGCAATGGGATCACATCTCCTGCAAGACAGGCGGGGATAAGCGAGGGAGATGTAATTTTAAGCATTTCGGGGAAGCCTGTTTCATCAAACAAGGACGTGAGCCGGATAATCAGTGAAAGCGGCGGCAAGACGCTTGGCGTTGAGCTTATGAGAGACGGGGAGAGCAGAGTTGTATTTCTGAGACCCGACAAATCGGCAGCAGATGACACATACCATGCGGGTATGTGGGTACGGGACAGCTCTGCGGGAATAGGCACTGTCACATTTTATGATCCTTCCACAAAAATGTTTGCAGGTCTTGGACATCCCGTCTGCGATTCGGACACGGGAGATATCCTCACAATGTCCAGCGGAGAGGCGGCTGACGTATATATCAGCGGCATTAAGAAAAGCTGCGCAGGCTCTCCGGGTGAGCTTATCGGAATGTTTTCGTCAGACAAGTCCTGCGGCAGCCTGATAATGAATTCAGAGAGCGGGATTTACGGCTATATGGACAAATGCCCTGTTATGAGCAGCGCTGTTCCTGTTGCTATGAGGCAGGAAATAAAGACAGGACCTGCAGTGATATATGCGACAGTAAACGGCTCTTCAGCAGAGGAATACAGCGTTGAGATCGAAAAAATCGACCTTAAAGCTGACGATGAGAGCAGAAATATGGTAGTGCGCATAACCGATGAGCGGCTTCTTGAAAAGGCGGGAGGAATCGTTCAGGGAATGAGCGGAAGCCCAATTATTCAGAACGGAAAGCTCGTGGGAGCGGTGACTCATGTATTTGTGAGGGATCCTACAAGAGGCTATGGCATATTTGCGGATACCATGCTTGAATGCGCTATGGAAGCCTCGGGACAATAACTATAGTAGTGCAGATACTATGCCCGTTTATGCAGATAAACGGGCATAGTTCACAGCTTTACATAAAGGCGTGATCAGACGCATGCTCGTTAATAAAATTTTAATACGTTATAATGTTGATTTTTGACAGAGTTTGTAGTATAATTATCTTAGTTCTGCTGAATCTGAGGAAAGAGGGAAAAAGAATTGTCGTCCTACTACGAAAGAAAGAAAAAACGAGGAATGAAATTCCGTATCTCTTTTGTTCTTCTCTTTGTATTCTCAAGCTTTCTTGCCTGCTTTGCTCTTTATATGAGAAACGGAGAGCTGCCTCAGAGCCATGACGGAGAAGTTGTGGCTATCACCGAAGATAATTCAATGGGTGACGAAGTGCGTACTTCAACAGCGGATATTAATCCTATTGCCGAAAGTGCTCCTGTGGACGAGAGCTATTTCGACAGCTGTATGTTTGCGGGGGATTCTCTTATTGTGGGCTTAGGCTCCTACGGTATAATCCCCGAGGAAAATATTGCCGCAAATATCGGAATGAGCGTAATGAGCATCAATAATACTCCTCTGAAGAATCCAGATGGCAGTGAGATACTTGCTGCTGATAAGATAAATGAAAAAGCACCTGAGAATCTTTATATTCTTCTTGGGCTGAATCTTCTGGGATCCTATACCGATGAGCAGCTTCTTGCGGCATATGGGGATTTTATTGACAGCATTGACAGGGAGAAAACCAATATTTACATTATTTCCGTGCCGCCCGTTACAGGGGAGCGGGAAATAAATGAGGATAATCCCATACTCAATTCGGATATTGACAGCTTCAATTCCGACCTTCTGAAATTTGCCAATAACCGCTGCGTATATTTTGTGGATCTGAATACTGCATTGAAAGGCAGCGATGGAAGATTTCCCGAGGAATATGCAGAGGCGGACGGTATACATTTTAAAAAGTCCACTTATCGGATAATGCTTGATTATCTTCTGTCCCATGTATACAAAGAATAAAGCAGAAACCATTGCTGCATGAAAAAAATGCTGCGATGAAAAATACTGATAAACGGGAAAAATCCTGAATACTTTTTCAGATTTTGCATTTTTTTGACGAAAATGCAGGAACCCCGTGAAAGGATGACAAATAAAAAATGAATAAGATAATAGCTGCCGCTGCTGCTGCGGCAATGTGCGCTGCTACACTGACTGCCTGCTCGGGAGGAAGCGAGCCTGCTCCCGAAACGAGCGGTACCTATACAGAAATAACTCTCTCTGAGGAGACAGCTGCTGCATCCTTGACGGATGAATCAGTTACCGAAAGCGAAACAGAGGCTGGAAAGACTATGGTTTCCTGCGCAGATATTGCAAATGCGGTGATATCCTCCGTTGAGCTTCCCTCGATGGCAGAGGTCGGAGCAGACAGAATTGCAATGTACCTTGACCTTGCAATTCCCGAGGGCTGTGATTTTTCCATGTACATATGCGGCTCGGGAGGCTTTGCCGATGAGATATTTGTTATAAATGCCGCCGATATGAGCATTGATGACGTCAGGGCTGCAGCTGAAAAGAGGATCGGGTCCAGAATAACGGATTTTGAAGGCTATAACCCCGATGAGGTCGATAAGCTGAATGATTATTTTACAGAGGAAAGGGACGGCTATTTTATGTATGCCGTTACCTGTGATAATTCTGTATGCGAACGAATTTTTGATGAATATGTGAAATAATTAGCCCTGATGATAAATTTTTACAAAATACGCTTTACATTTCGGCTAAAATAGTGTAAAATGATAATGAAAATTGCATTGTGAAAGGAAGATAATCACAAATGTCCGATCAGATCAAATATAAACGGGTTCTTTTAAAGCTCTCGGGAGAGGCTCTTGCGGGCGATAAGAAGACAGGACTTGATTACGGAGTCATCACACCCATCTGCCGCAGTATCAAGAAATGCGTTGACGCAGGTGTGGAAATGGGTATCGTAGTCGGCGGCGGAAACTTCTGGAGAGGCCGTTCCAGCGGCGCTATGGACAGAACAAGAGCAGACCATATCGGAATGCTTGCCACCACCATGAATGCTCTTGCGGTTGCAGACGTGCTTGAGTCCATGGGGCTTGATGTCCGCGTTCAGACTGCGATCTCCATGCCGCAGGTGGCAGAGCCTTACATAAGGAACAAGGCTGTCCGCCATTTTGAAAAGGGACGAGTGGTAATATTCGGCTGCGGAACGGGAAATCCCTTCTTTTCCACAGATACAGCATCCACACTGAGAGCTGCCGAGATCGAAGCAGATATCGTTCTCAAGGCAACTATGGTCGACGGAGTTTACGATAAGGATCCCAACAAATACGATGACGCTGTAAAATACGACAAGCTCACCTTCAACGAGATACTTGTGAAGAGCCTTGCTGTTATGGACAGCACAGCCGCTTCAATGTGCAAGGACAACAATCTTCCCATTCTTGTTTTTGACCTCAGCGATCCCGAGAATATATATGATGCCTGCATGGGCAAGCCTGTGGGAACCTTAGTAGTTCCCGAGTGATATCGGATCGGTTTTCAGAAATTTATCATAAAAATTTACATCGAAAGGAATTATTTAAAATGAACGAACAGATCAAAACAGCTCAGGAAAAAATGAACAAGTGTCTCGCAGCTCTCGAAAGAGAATTTTCCACTATCAGAGCAGGCAGAGCAAATCCCGCTATCCTTGATAAGGTTCAGGTGGATTACTACGGAACACCCACCGCTGTCAATGCAATGGCAGCCATCAGCGTTTCCGAGGCAAGAGTTCTCGTTATCCAGCCTTGGGACGTTTCCGCTCTCAAGAATATCGAAAAGGCTATCCTTGCTTCCGATATAGGTATCACACCCACAAATGACGGCAAGGTACTCCGTCTTTCCTTCCCTCAGCCTACTGAGGAGCGCAGAAAAGAGCTTGTTAAGCAGGTCAAGGCAACAGGCGAGGAAGCAAAGGTAACTATCAGAAATGCAAGAAGAGACGCTCTTGACAAGCTCAAGGCAATGAAGAAAAATTCCGAGATCACCGAGGACGATCTGAAGGGCTTTGAAAAGGATCTTCAGAAGGTCACCGACAAGGCTATTGACGATGTTGACGCTGCAGCTGCAGCAAAGGAAAAAGAGATCATGACAGTCTGATCATTCAGACCGCCTAAGAGAGGACGTGTAGTTATAGGAACTGCTGCAGATACAGACGGACTTTCGGTTCTTCCCCGTCACATCGGTTTTATCATGGACGGCAACGGGAGATGGGCTGCAAAGAGAGGTTTGCCGAGAAACTTAGGTCACAAGGCAGGGGCAGAGGCGCTCAGAAAAGTAGTTGATTCCTGCCGCAGGCTTGGGATACAATATGTGACGTTCTATGCCTTTTCCACCGAAAACTGGAAGCGTCCCGTCGAAGAGGTGAACGCACTGATGAAGCTCTTCAAGGATTATCTTGACGAGGTTGACAGATTTTCGGGAAAAAAATCAAGGATAATATTTCTTGGAGATAAATCCCCCTTTCCTGCAGAGCTTCGCGACCGTATGACTGCTCTGGAAAAGGATTCGGCGCAGTATACCTCAATGACTATAATGCTTGCCATGAATTACGGCGGCAGGGACGATATCGTTTATGCCGCAAAGCGTCTTGCCCGGTTATCAGCTGAGGGAGATATCAGTCCCGAGGATATAGATGAAAAGACCTTTTCGGGAATGCTGTACACAGGCTCCGCTCCCGATGCCGACCTTATCGTGCGGTCCAGCGGAGAGCAGCGGCTTTCGAATTTTCTTCTCTGGCAGTCCGCATACGCAGAATTTTATTTTACAGATACGCTGTGGCCCGATTTTGATGAGAAAGAGCTGAAAAAGGCTCTTGAGTCATTTGCTGCCCGCAGCAGACGATTCGGAGGTGTTTGACGGTGAAACAGAGATTACTGACCGCACTTGTAGGCATTTCTGTCGGTATTGCCGTTTTATGCCTGAATAAAACAATTATTTTCCCGATATTTGTGGCTCTTATTGCTGCGGCGTCCGTATATGAGATACTTAATGTCTGCGGCTGCAAAAAATATCCCGTTCATTTCGGAATGTGCCTGCTTTTTGCAGTAATAATTCCCATGCTCACATGGTTTCCGCAGATCGGCATGATATGGAGGATATTCGCAGCTTCCCTGATAGTGTTCTTCATGTTTGCAGGGTATGTTGCAGATCATAAAAAGCTCCCCTTTGATAAGCTGTCTGTAATGATAACAGTTACCTGTCTTATCACCCTATCAGTGACCTGTATCGTTTCCTTGAAGAATATAAGCGATGTTCATGGCATATGCTATGTTATAATGGCTCTTATGGCTGCGTGGATACCCGACGCAGGAGCATATTTCGTGGGAACAGCCTGCGGAAAGCATAAGCTGTGCCCCGATATCTCACCGAAGAAAACCATTGAGGGAGCTGTGGGCGGACTCATTGTAACAGCCATTGTTTTCGTGCTTTTTGGAATGGGCTATAAATATTTCATGCATACCTTCAGGGGAATTGATTTTGATGTGAATTATTTCGCACTTGCGGTGATAATGCTCATAGCCGCGTTCATAAGCATGATCGGAGACCTTTCAGCTTCACTGTTGAAGCGAGAGTACAATATCAAGGATTACGGAAAGCTTCTTCCCGGGCACGGCGGCGTTGTGGACAGATTTGACAGCGTGTATTTTGTTCTGCCCTATATTATGCTTGTATTCAACGCTTTCGGTGAGAAAATATTTGTCTTTTCCGTAAGCTAATCAAAAAATATATCGGTGCTGTTTCGGCTCGGGTAAATTCGGGGCAGGGCAGCACCTTGATTTTTTCGGAGTATTGCAATGAAGATTAATCTTTTAGGCTCATCAGGCTCCATCGGAACACAGACCGCCGATGTCTGCCGCCGTCACGGCATTGAGATACATTCAGCAGCCGTAAAAAGCAATTACAAGATGCTTGCAGAGCAGGCAAGAGAATTTGATATCAGAAGAGTCTGCATTTATGAAGAAAAATACTATAAGCCCCTCAAGGAGGAGCTGTCGGGAAGCAAAACGGAGATACTCGTGGGAAGTGACGGACTTTGCGAGCTTGCCGCCGACAGAGCCGCCGACCTGACTGTTAATTCCGTTGTTGGAATGGTTGGACTCAAGCCGACTCTTGCCGCCCTTGAAAACGGAATGCCCCTCGCTCTTGCCAATAAGGAGACCCTTGTGGCTGGCGGAGATATTGTAATGAAGCTTGCAGCGGAAAAAGGAATAACCATTCTCCCCATAGACAGCGAGCACAGTGCCATATTTCAATGCCTTATGGGTGTAAAGGGGGATATTTCAAAGCAGCTCAAAGGAATAATTCTCACCGCTTCGGGAGGTCCCTTTTACGGAAAAACAGCCTCCGAGCTTGAAAACGTCACCTTAGAGCAGGCTCTGTGCCATCCCAATTGGTCAATGGGACGAAAAATAACCGTAGACAGCGCAACTCTTATGAACAAGGGACTTGAGCTTATGGAAGCATGCCATCTTTTCGGTGTATCTCCTTCACAGGTAGAGATCGTGGTTCACAGACAGAGCGTTATCCATTCGGCGGTGGTGCTTTCGGATAATGCTGTCATAGCTCAGCTTGGTGTTCCCGATATGAAAATACCCATTCAGCTTGCCCTGACATATCCTGAGAGATGTCCTTCACTTTCAGGCGAGCTTTCTCTCACCGATTACGGTACACTCACCTTTGATAAGCCCGACTTAGAGACCTTCATCTGCCTGAAAGCCGCCATTCAGGCAGCCGAGATAGGCGGAACAGCAGGAAGCATAGTAAACGGCGCAAACGAAAGAGCAGTGGAGCTGTTTTTAGACGGCAGGATCGGCTTCTGCGACATCGGCAGGGGAGTAAGCGAGGCTCTTGCAGATATTGCCGTCAAGCCTGCAGCTTCCCTTGAAGCTGTCCTTTCTGCGGACGCTATGGCAAGGGAATTTATTGACAGGAAATTTTGCTGATAATACTTTTCGGAGGAATACATGAATACAGTAATATCCATTCTCTGCGCAGTCCTGATATTCTGCGTGATAGTTATCGTCCATGAGTTCGGCCATTTTATCGTTGCAAGAAAATGCGGTATAAATGTGCAGGAATTTGCCATCGGAATGGGACCTGTTATTTTTCAAAAGCAGGGAAAGCACACTCTTTTTACGATCCGGCTGCTGCCTTTGGGTGGATTCTGCTCAATGGGCGAGGACGAAGATTCGGATGATCCCGACAGCTTCCGAAAAAAACCTGTGGGAAAGCGTATAGCAGTAATTGCCGCAGGAGCGGTGATGAACCTTATTCTGGGATTTTTAATCGCAATAATAGTATTCCTTGTGTCGGGCAGACTGACAACCTCGGTTATCGCAGAAGTAACTCCGGGTTCAGGCTGTGAAGCCTCAGGAATGACACGAGGCGACAAAGTGATAAATGTGAACGGAGTTCATATTTTCACAGCAAACGATATAATTTATCAGCTTCGTAACGATGAAGACGGCATAGTGGATTTTGTAATTGAGCTAAATGGTGAAAAGCTGTCCCTTGACGGTGTAAAATTCGGACTTACCATTGACGAGAAAACAGGTGAGCGGGTATTAAATTACGATTTCAAGGTATTTCAGAAAAAGCTTGAGCCTGCCGAGCTGATACCTGCGGCGGCAAATAAATTCATGTATTACTCAAGACTGATACTCATGTCCCTTAGGGATCTTATTTCGGGAAAATACGGGCTTAATAATCTTCAGGGGCCTGTGGGAATTGTCACTGTTATTTCCGAAAGTGCCGAGAAATCAGGCTTTGATATCGGATATCTTCTGGATATAGCCATGCTTATATCCGTAAATGTGGGAATATTTAATCTTCTCCCCCTGCCTGCATTAGACGGAGGACGGCTTGTTTTTCTGATAATCGAAGCATTCCGCCGCAAGCCTTTCAAGGCTGAAACAGAGGGAATGATACATTTTGCGGGATTTGCCCTTCTTATGCTTCTTATGCTGGTAGTTACCTTCAACGATGTAAAAAATATATTTGTCTGATCAAAAAGGAATGATAAAAAATGAGGAAAATTCACCCCGTAAAGGTGGGAGATATTACCCTTGACGGAAAGAAAATATATATACAGTCCATGCTGAATGTCCCTGCAGAGGATATCGAGGGCAGCGTCAGGCAGGCAGTGAGCCTTGAAAAAGCGGGCTGCGAGATAATCAGAGCCTCTGTTCCCGATAAGGAAGCGGTGAAGCTCATTCCCGCAATTAAAAATAAGATATCAATACCTCTTGTTGCGGATATCCATTTTG
>JAGBFZ010000125.1 GCA_018110855.1 Oscillospiraceae bacterium | reverse complement strand
ACTCCATAATAACAGGCTTACAATGAACGTGGTATTCAGAATATACGAATAATACTAATCTTCAATCAACCTATAGACAAATCCTCGGCTGAAATAATCACATTCTTCGTCAAGCTCCCTTGCAAGGCGGCAAGCCTTGCTGCGGTCGCTTTCCTAGACTGTGATTATTTCATCTGTCGGCTTTGTCTATAGAACGATTAAAGATTAGTATAAAGATCTGTCCTGCAACAAATGCACATCAAAGGTAATCCCTCCGATGTGCATTTGTTTATTTCATATGATTAATCTGCTCTACAGCCTTCTGCATAACATAGTCGCCGTCCTCGTCAAATAGAACTCTCACGGCATCCTCGTCAAAAGGCACTCTTATGTCAATATCATTTCCGCTCTCGCAGTCAGTATCCGAATCAATAAATACATTTCCGTCCTTGTCAAGAAGAAGGCAGTTTGAAAAGCTGAGCATAGCCTTTCCCGATGCCGCTGCACCTATTCCCTGTGCAGAGCCGTTTGCTTCCGTAAATCCCATTACGGTAACGTTCTCCATACCACTCATTATCATTGTAAAGTGATCTGCGGCACTTGCGCTGTCTGAGTTCACGAGTATTATTATGGGGTTGCCTTCCCAGCGGTCCTCACCGATAAAATAATGCTCTTCTCCCTTGATAAATTCTCCGGTTTCGGGGTCATGGGCATAGGAATGTGTCCTGTCATCCCATGCACCGTCTGCCGCATAGAAATGCGTTCCCTTGGGAGCAAATATTTCACCGAGAGCCTTTACAAGTGTTCCCGAACCGCCTCCGTTATTTCTCATATCGATGACGAGATTTTTCTTGCCCTCGGATCTGTATTTATCCAGTGCGTCGATGATTTCATATTTCATCTTGTCATAGTTTTCGTTCCTTGCGGTTTCGCTGTCAAACATCATTGCTTTCAGACGGAAGCATACGGTTTCTTCGTTTATCTCGGTCCAGCCGAAATTTGCAGCTTCCACTCCGCGGCAGACGGTTTCCTTGGTGGTGTTATATCTGTTATAGCCGTTTCCCAGTCTCGGAAGCTCCGCTGTTTTTTCGACACCGTTATCGTCAAGATATGTAACGGTCACGCTGTCGCCGCCGTTTACCGATGCCCGAAGCGCTAGATAAAACGCTTCGTTGTCCTTGTCGGCAAAATTTGTTGTCAGACCGTCAAGAGGCGATGTATTTCCCGCTTCCGCAATACTCATTCCGTTCCATAATGTTATTATCGTGCCGTTGTGTATTCCTGCTTCTGCAACGGCTCCGGTGTCGTCAACATTCACTGCGCAAGTTCTGCCGTCTGAAAGTTCCATAAGAGAAAGTCCGTAATCTCCTGCGCCGACTATATCAAATATCTCTGTCATAATCCCGTCATACTTTTCCTCATTGTTCAGGTTCTCGTCACTATATCCTACATGACCATCGTGAAATTCACATTCAAAGCGGCACCATGCCATGCAGTTCATTGCCAGACTGTGTTCCATGTCCGCTTCCCTGAACATGGGATGATACTTGCTGTAAAGCTCGTCCCAGTCGATCCCCTTGTGCTCTGCAAGAACATAATGCTTTTTCATTACGGTGAATATCTCTTCAAATTCCTTTGTGAAATTTCTTGCACGGTATGCAGGGTTATTCATGCACATTGGCAGGGTAATAAGGCACAACACTGCGCATATAACAGAGAACGATATCCTCAGCTTTTCGTTTGCGATGAAAAATCCCGCAAGCGTTACAGCAGCACCGATATATGTAGGAAGCAGCAGCTTTTCAAATCCCGAAAAGCCTGCAATTATCATGCACACAACGGCGGGCACTGTGAAAAGGATCCTCCATTTTGTAGAGATAAGCTTTTTTGACAGTTTTGCAGGAATGATGAGCAGCAGCGACAGAACTATTTCAAGCACAATAAGAACTATATCCGGAATATTCATTTTCTACCAAACCTTTCAAATAGTATCAGTCGATGTCATCATATCGAAAGAAAGTATAACCCAGACAGAAAAAAATCGTCGATGCGATCACCGATGCTGCAATAGTGGAAGCTATGTATGATGACGGAAGCATGGTGTCAAATGTAAGATATATCTTTTCCAGACCGTATGTTGTCCATGAATCAATGTTCACAAGCTTGCTGAGATTTGCCGTTCCAAGAATACAGCTCGTGCTGCTCATT
>JAGBFZ010000124.1 GCA_018110855.1 Oscillospiraceae bacterium | reverse complement strand
TGTAGCCTCAGCAGAGTCAATTGTGACCTGATCGTTAGTCTCGTTTCTGTGAACAAGGCCCAGATCGTAGTAATCGGAATTAAGCTCAACATAGGGGAGAATAAGGATATCCTTTATCATCTTCCAGATGATGCGTGTCATCTCGTCTCCGTCCATTTCAACGATTGGGGTAGTCATTTTGATTTTATCAGCCATTTTATTATACCTCCGAAATGATATTTAATACGGGATAGCTCAGTTCTTCCTGTCTCCCTTGTATATGCCGACAATAAAGCCCAGACCCGTGCCTGCAATAAGCCCTGCGGCGATGTATGCGGGTATCTCCCCCGTTATACAGCCGATGATGATGCCCGTTATCAGCCCGAGACAGCCTCCCGCAGCGGGAGCGGAAATTTTCCGCCTTTTAATGCGGTATGCCTTGTCTTTTGCTGCCTTCAAGGTCATAAGCCTGCCGCCGCCGTCACCTGTTTCTGTGTCAAAGCTTACTTCTCTGAGGGACTCGCATGGAAAATCACAGCATTGTGCGCAGGTGTCAAAGCCTTTTTCACCGCAGCATATCCCCACCTCGCACTCCTCGTCCTCAAATAGCTTTTCACGGTTTTCGGCAGGGAGAGCATAGGGACAGCCGGGACAGTCGTTTTCGAGGGCAAAGCGGCAGGCAGTGCAGTCCATGCCGCATTTTGCCATGGTTACGGGTCTCTGTTCCATTTTAATAACTTTTGATATAGAAAAAATATACGAATAAAATAACAAGCATTGGAATAGAGGAGAATGCTCTTCTCATTCTGCGATTCATATCGGGAAAATTTTTCTTCAGAAATGTGTCCGCGCCAACACTGACAGCAACGGCAATGATAAACGCAAGCCATTCACCCGCCGTACGGGGACCTCCGTGACGTATGCGCAGGAAAACCTCGGGACTCATAAACATTCTCCTTATTCAGACTATGCTTACTTTAAAGATTCTCTTGTGTAGTCGAGGAGACCGCCTGCAAGAACGATATCCTTGGTTCTGCCTGTAAGCTCGCAGAGAACGGAGATCTCCTTGCCGTTTGTCTTGTTCACAACGGTAAGCTCAGTTCTTCCCTCGGAAACAGCCTTTCTTACATCGGCAATAACAAGCTCGTCGCCCTGAGCGATATTCTCATAATCAGCCTCATTAACGAATGTGAGGGGAAGGATTCCCGCATTGATAAGGTTAGCTCTGTGGATACGGGCAAAGCTCTTTACGAGAACAGCCTTAACGCCCAGATAAAGGGGAGCGAGGGCAGCGTGTTCACGGGACGAGCCCTGACCGTAGTTGGAGCCGCCCACGATAATGCTCTTGCCCATGGACTTTGCTCTCTCGGGGAATTTCTCGTCGCATACGGTGAAGCAGTAATTTGAGATAGCAGGGATATTTGAACGCAGGGGAAGGATCTTTGCGCCTGCGGGCATGATGTGGTCGGTGGTGATGTTGTCGCCAACCTTGAGAGAACAGCCGCACTCGATAGAATCAGCGAGAGGAGCAGTCTCGGGGAAGGGCTTGATGTTGGGACCTCTGAGTATCTGAACGGAATCCATTTCCGCCTCTGCTGCGGGAGGAACTACCATATTGTCGTTGATAACAAACTCCTTGGGCATAGTAAATTCAAAGCTGCCCTCAAGAGTTCTTGGGTCTGTGAGATAGCCTGTGAGAGCGGAGGCAGCAGCCATTTCGGGAGAAACAAGATATATCTGACCGTCCTTAGTACCGCTCCTTCCTTCAAAGTTGCGGTTGAAGGTACGGAGAGAAACGCCCTTTGAGTTGGGAGACTGACCCATTCCGATACAAGGACCGCAGGCAGACTCGAGGATTCTTGCGCCTGCGTCGATCATAACAGCAAGAGCGCCGTTCTGAGCCAGCATATTAAGGACCTGCTTGGAGCCGGGAGCGATGGAAAGGGATACATCGGGGTGAACAGTCTTTCCCTTGAGAATATGAGCAACCTTCATCATGTCCATAAGGGAGCTGTTGGTGCAGGAGCCTATGCAGACCTGATCTATTTTCAGCTCGCCTATCTCCTCCACAGTCTTAACGTTGTCGGGGGAATGAGGACAAGCTGCAAGAGGAACAAGCTCGGAGAGATTTATCTCAACGACTTCATCATAAACCGCATCGGGATCGGCGGAAAGGGGAACGTAAACGTCCTCTCTCTTCTGAGCCTTGAGGAATTCTCTTGTAGTCTCATCAGAGGGGAAGATTGATGTGGTTGCGCCAAGCTCTGCGCCCATGTTGGTGATGGTAGCTCTCTCGGGTACAGAAAGGGTCTTAACGCCCTCGCCGCAGTATTCGATCACCTTGCCAACGCCGCCCTTAACGGAAAGACGTCTTAAAACCTCAAGGATAACGTCCTTAGCGGATACCCAAGGGGAGAGCTTGCCTGTAAGCTCCACCTTAACGATCTTGGGATATGTAATATAGTATGCGCCGCCGCCCATAGCAACAGCAACATCAAGACCGCCCGCACCGATAGCGATCATGCCGATACCGCCGCCTGTGGGAGTATGGCTGTCGGAGCCGATAAGGGTCTTTCCGGGAGCACCGAAGCGCTCAAGGTGGACCTGATGGCAGATACCGTTGCCGGGACGGGAAAAATAAATGCCGTGCTTCTTAGCCACAGAGCCGATAAAACGGTGGTCGTCGGCATTCTCGAAGCCTGACTGGAGAGTATTATGGTCAATGTAAGCCACAGACCGCTCGGTTTTAACTCTTGGAACGCCCATAGCCTCAAATTCAAGGTAAGCCATAGTGCCCGTAGCGTCCTGTGTTAATGTCTGGTCGATCCTGATACCGATCTCGCTGCCCTTGACAAACTCGCCGTCAACAACGTGAGCCTTGAGAATCTTTTCGGTAAGTGTAAGTCCCATTTTAAATCAATCCTTTCAGAGCGGGGGCGATATTTCCGCAGTCCCCGCAGGGCGCATAACGGATACAAAGCGCCCTTGCTTTTTTATACTTTATATTATATCTTTTTCTGCCGTATTTGTCAATGAATATTTTTACCCAAATGACGATTTAAAGCGGTTTTGGGAAAAAGTTGCATATATTGCACAAAAAAAATAATGGCAATGGAAAATTTTTTTCTTCAAAAACACTTGACATATGCAATTATGTGTGATATAATATAAAACGTCACTTGAGGTGATACCGAATAATATGCGGGTGTAGTTCAATGGTAGAACTCCAGCCTTCCAAGCTGGTCGCGTGGGTTCGATTCCCATCACCCGCTCCACAATCCCCGGTGATCGGGGTTTTATATATGCGTCTTTAACTCAGCTGGATAGAGTAACTGCCTTCTAAGCAGTAAGCCACTGGTTCGAATCCAGTAAGACGCGCCAATTTCTTCTCTGAAGCAGTGCAGCTTGGCTGTGATGCTTCAATATCCGAAC
>JAGBFZ010000123.1 GCA_018110855.1 Oscillospiraceae bacterium | reverse complement strand
TTTCCGTTCCATGGACGTTCCCGTAAGAACCATTGAGTGCTGCTCGGGCGACCTTGCTGACCTTAAAGTTAAATCCTACGATGTTGAGGCTTGGAGTCCCCGTCAGCAGAAATATTTCGAGGTGGGCAGCTGCTCCAACTTAGGCGACGCTCAGACAAGACGTCTCGGCATCAGAGTCAAGGGTGAGGGCGGTAAGAAATACTTCGCTCACACTCTTAACAACACTGTTGCCGCTCCCCCGAGAATGCTCATTGCTCTTCTTGAGAATAATCTCAATGAGGACGGCTCCATCAGGATACCCAAGGCTTTGCAGCCTTATATGGGCGGTAAGACGATTATTGAGGTCAAGAAGTAATTCATTTTCATTGTTCCATGTGGAACATTTATAAAATATCAGCCGCTTCCGATTTTTGTTCGGAAGCGGCTTTGATTTACGAAATAAGACTTGACTTTATTTTTATCAGGTGATATAATATAAATAAAGAAGCAGCCCTTTGACGATATGATCGTCGGACGGTGTGCTCCCGGTTTGTGGATTTATATCACTAACTTGATGTTAGTAAACTCTCCGCTCAAGGTCGCAACTTGGGCGGTTAGTCTTTTTTATTGCGTCTGTAATTCAGAACATCTATAATAAGGCGGATAACATCAACAGCAAGTGCTGATACCGCACATATTTCGAGTATCGTCAAACTTTTCGCACCTCCCTCCTATTTGAATCTTGCAAGGAGAAAGAGGAGACACACCGCTTCCGTATCAGGCTGCTTCAATGGCACTATGTACCTTTTTTATTATACATTTTTCGGCATGGATTGTCAAATTACGATTCGGTTACAAAATCTGACGGATATAAAAATTCAGCCGCTTTTGAATTTTCGTTCAAAAGCGGCTTGCGTTTTATTATGATATTGATCTTTATTCGGTATGTGCCTTCTCCTCGCAGATATCAGGCTTGCTCATCGTATTGTTCCGAGCCATTGTGACAGTATCACGGATATTTAAAAATGCTTCTGCAAGAATGGGGTCGAAATCCCTGCCACTTCCCTCGGAAATGATATCAAAGCATTTCTCAAGGGGCATGGCGTCACGGTAGCAGCGTTTTTCGGAAACTGCGTCAAACACGTCCGCCACCGCCATTATTCTTGCGGAAAGAGGTATATCGGTTCCCGAAAGTCCCTCGGGATAGCCTCTGCCGTTCCATTTTTCGTGATGATAACGTGCCACCTCGTATGCCATTTTCTTGTAATTCTCATCGGAGGAATGGATAAACACTCCCTTGATTATCTCTCCGCCCTTTGCCGAATGGGATTTCATTATTTCAAATTCCTCATCGGTGAGCTTTCCGGGCTTGCAGAGAATGCTGTCGGGGATAGATATCTTTCCTATATCATGAAGAGGCGCAACCATTGCAAGGCACTCGATAAATTCATCGGTTATTATATCGCTGTACTTTTCCGTCCGCTGAAGCTCACGGGCAAGCAGCTCGGCATATATGCTCGTTCTTTTGATATGTCCGCCTGTATTTTCATCACGGTTTTCCACCAGTGTCGCAAAACCGCATATCATTTCCTGATTGTGGGAAAGGAGCTGCTCATAATTATCGGCGTCATCGCTCAGGAGCTTTGATGTTCTTTTGGTGAGCAGCAAAAGCAGTGCCGCAAAGCTCAAAAGCGTTAAAAATCTGGGCAGAACACTGAATAACACAAGTCTGTCTATGGTCTGAAAATTATGATCATTATTCCGACCAATGTAAAATGCGATAAACTGCCCTGCCGCAGTCACTGCCAGCGTTCCTGCCGTTGACAGCTTTGTGAGCTTTTGGGAAAAATACAGTCCCGCAATGGCTATGGGATATGCATATATTACCACAGTATGATATGTAAGCGTGGAGGTCACAACAAGCAGAAAAAGGTCGGCAAACAGCACATAGAGATATTTCAGATATTTTGCCGATGTTCCGCACCGCTTATTCAGAATCTTCGGAAGCAGAAGCAATAATGCACTTATGATGTAAGCTGCAGTCATTACAGGCTTATCTATTACAAATATCCCCGCCGCATTGAGAATGTATATTACCGTAAATAACACAAAGGTTATAAGCATAACGTTTGCGACCGAACGGTTTGCGTCCTCTTCGTTTTTATTTATTACCCTGCTGAGAGTTGCATTGCTCAACTGTCTCATCTCCCTGATGTATTATTTTACGGATAATTATACCATAAATTTATAAATTCGTCAACAAGAAAAACTCACGGAAACAAGGCGTTCCCGTGAGCTTTTATATTTAGCCTATGATATCACTTTTTCCTTTTCACAGGGATCCAGATGGCGCTCTCATAGTCGGGTGCAGAGCTGTCTCCCTTTGAATACCACTCGATATTTGCTCCCATGGCGATTTCAAAATCGGGATTGCCGGGGAGCCATTCACGGAATATCTTTGTATTCACCGACTGCAGCGCTCCGGGCATGGGTCCTGTGCACTTAAACTTTGCCCATTCCAACTCGGGAAACTCATACACCGTCATTCCCTCGGGAACTTCTCCGCCCTTGTATGCACCTGCGATAAGGTATCTGAATTTATTTCCTCCGATATCGTCAATGCACACGCCGAACTCGCCTATGCAGTTTTCGGCAATGGCTTTTTCCTCCGCTGTTTCGGGGACTTTGTTAAAGAGAGGGCTTATCTTTTCGGCGCACATTCTGTCCCAGAACTTGGGTATTTCTGCATAGGAATTATCCGAAGTAAACTCCTTTTCGTATCCTATCACCTTAAAGCCACTCATTTTTTCAATAATAAGATCCATATCATTTCCTCCTTGAATTACTATACTGATTTTAAGAGGCAGAAAAGTCCTTATCATATGGGGGTCCTTTTTCAGTGCCGACGGGGTGGTTCCGTGGAATCTCGCAAATGCCTTTGTAAAACTTTCGGGCGTGTCATAGCCGTATTTCAGGGCAATGTCGATCACCTTTTCGCCCCTGCCGCTTAAAATATCCAGCGCGCCAAGATACAGTCTGCGGCAGCGGATATATTCGCCCAGCGAATAGCCCGTCATGACCTTGAAGCCACGCTCAAGGTAAAACTGCGATATGCACACCTCTTTTGCAACGTCCTCGGGAGTTATGTCATCCGTAAGATGCTCCTCCATGAAATCTATTGCCCGTCTGAGACTCTCTGTCCAGTCCATTTCCTCGCCTCCTGTTATTATGATATCACATATTGTTATTTTTTTCCTGTCTTTTCCTGCTTTGTTTTGGCGGTTGACGGCGGGGGACGCCCCGCGGCGAGACATTCTGCAATTTACTTGGGCGGCAGACTGTCGGCTCGGTAACGGTACAAATATTGAGATTTACAAATCTGTTACTGTTTGTCAAGCTGTTATTCCCGACATAATGGTTATTACATTATACCATATTGATTTTTAAAAATCAACCGATCATAAAGCATAATTACAGGATTTTTCGGTTGACTTTTGGAAGGTTCTTTGGTATGATAAATTTATCGGAATCTAAGGCTGAAAGGATAAAAATTCAATGCGGATAGATAAATTTGCGGCGGAGCAGACGGGAATTTCCCGAGCCGACGCCAAGGCTCTGATAAAACGCAGGCAGATAATCGTGAACGGCTCCCCCGTTATGTCGGGAGATGTTCACATCGACCCCGAAAATGACGAAATAATAATCAGCGGAAAGCACATAAATTACCGAGAACATTTATATATAATGCTGAATAAGCCTGCGGGAACGGTCTGCGCCGTAAAGGATGAGCTTAGTCCGACAGTTCTGGAGCTTATCCCGCCCGAGCTTAGGAGAAAGGGGCTTTTCCCCGCAGGCAGGCTTGACAAGGACACCGAGGGCTTTGTGTTCATCACCGACGACGGAGAGCTTGCCCACAGAATGTTATCCCCCCGCAGCCATGTGGAAAAGGAATACGAGGTCACTCTCGAAAAGCCCGCAGAGGACAGCTACAAGGAGCTTTTTGCTTCGGGAATGATTATTGACGGCGGCGAAAAATGTATGCCGGCAGAAATTATCTTCACCGAGGACAGGCATAAGGTGCGGCTTATCATCTGCGAGGGAAAATATCATCAGGTAAAGCGCATGATGGAGGCTGTCGGAAACAAGGTCACATTTCTTCGGAGGATACGCATAGGAGGACTTCCTCTTGACCCGAATTTGCCCCTCGGAGAATGCAGAGAAATTATGCACAAAGAAGTCGCTCAGATTTATGCAAAACATAAACAAAAATCCGTCTAAAAATTCACATCCCTTTTATTTTCGTCAAACTTAATAAATAAATTTTTGTAAGTTTGGGTAATAAGAGACTTGAAATTTATGTTAGATATTTGGTATTATATAGGTATAGCCGATATTGTATTGTTATGAATGGTCGGCAGCATTTTGAATAGGGAGGTCCATTAAATGGCAAGCTTATCACTCAGAGGCATCTATAAGAAATATCCCGGTGGCGTTGTTGCCGTATCAGACGTTAACCTCGAGATCAAGGACAAGGAGTTCATCATCCTCGTAGGTCCTTCGGGCTGCGGTAAATCCACAACCCTTCGTATGATCGCAGGTCTTGAGGAAATCTCCGAGGGCGAGCTTTATATCGGCGATCGCCTTGTAAACGACGTTGCTCCTAAGGACAGAGATATCGCAATGGTTTTCCAGAACTACGCTCTGTATCCTCATATGACCGTATTCGAGAATATGGCATTCGGTCTGAAGCTCAGAAAGGTTCCCAAGGACGAGATCGCAAGAAAGGTTGAGGAAGCTGCAAGAATCCTCGATATCTCTCACCTGCTCAGCAGAAAGCCCAAGGCTCTCTCCGGTGGTCAGAGACAGCGTGTTGCTCTCGGTCGTGCGATC
>JAGBFZ010000122.1 GCA_018110855.1 Oscillospiraceae bacterium | reverse complement strand
GGCTCCCAGTAGAGATTAAGAATATCAACGGGGTGAATGTCGATGTTGCCAAGCCCCATGTTAAGGGAGGGATTCCAAAAAACGCCGTAGCAGGCAGTACCGCTTTTGAGCTTTTCATACCAGCAGGAGGAATATATTGCTTCAAAGCCCGATTCCTCAAGAATGCACGGAAGAATTTTGTCCAGCAGCTCAGCAGCATTTCTATCTCTTTCCTCTCGTGGGAGACAGGAGCAGGTGGGAATGTTGTCCATAGCATCTGCGTGCTTGTTGATTATGGAATTAAAGAGCCAGCCTGAAGGGGTAGTGCTGCTCTTGTCACAGTGACGCAGACGCCACCACTGTTCGTTGTCTATAAGTCTTGCTTCAAGATTTGCTTTTGAAGCTCTGTAGCTTTGTAGAGTCTCAGAGGCGCGAAGGATCGCACCTTCATCTATAATTTTGTTTTTCATAAATTTTCCTTTCATTAATAAGAGTATTTTGAATATTGTTTTGTATCCTTGAGCGGATCAATAGCACAGGGAACAGGAGATGCCTGTAATACAGGCTTCATAGGTCTGCTCATGCAAAAATAACGGAATGAATCTGCGAAATGATCCTCCTGAGAGGTGTCAAGATCCTCAGGAGAGGCGTCGCTGTAGTTTAAGAGCGGAATAGTGCGTATTGCATGACGGCAGGTGTTAAAAAAATAAACCATAGGTTTTCCTTTTTCATCGAATGCCATTCTGTAGTGGCATTGCATCCAACCGGGGAGTCTTTTGTTGTCACCCGGCTGAAAAAATATCATGTTTCTGTCTGCCGCCTCAATTATTGCTTCGCCTCTGGATGCGTCCCATATGGATGGGTCTGCGACTCCCAGTATCTGCTTTCCACGTAGCCAACGGTGCTCGTTTTCTATACGGCGTATTTCCGAGAATATCTTATCCGGAGGCCATTTGATGCCTACGTTTGGTTCTGTGCAGCCATATAGCTGAAGAATGAGATATGCACGGCCTTCATAGTCAATTGCCCACCAATCGCAGGAAAATGGCTTGGAATATCCAAAGTCAAAGCTTCTGTATATGTTCCGATCACGTGGTATTTCAAAGGGCTCGATGACATGTGTAAACAGTCTGTCCTTGTAATGTGACGGGTCATCGCGAAATTCTTCAAAAAACTGTCCCTCGAATATGTTCCAATCACCGTCGAGCCAGGCTCTTTTAAGCTTTCCGGGAAGTGCCTTCAGCTTGTTGATATATTCAGGGTCGCTTTCAAGCAGAGCTTTGTTGTCGGTGACAAGACTTTTTATAAAATAGTAATCGGATGCGCTTTCCTTTTTGTCAATAAAAAGATCTTTCACCCATCCGTGTCCCACACCGCCGGGATTACAGGTGAGATAGATACGCTTGGGAAAGCTGTTAACACCTCTGACGCATGCTCTGATTCGGTCAAACATTTCACGTGTAAACTGAGTGGCTTCATCAATAAAAATAACATCAGCCTCCGTGCCTTGAAATTTATCAAGGTCCGCAACATTTCTGCAGGCGGCAAAGCGCAGGACTGAACCGTTTTCAAAGCATAGCTCCTTTCTTGAGTGTGAGTAGTCAGCGATCTCTGCACATATCTTGCACAGCTCTGTAATATGATTGACTCTCAACTCAGAATATGTTCGGCGAACTATCATCAGCTTGATCCCCGGATAGTTTAGGGCCAAAAGTATTGACTTTGTGCGAACAGCCCAGCTTTTTCCTCCTCCTCTCGCACCGCCGAATGCCGTGTAGGTGTGGTCTGATAGAAAAAACAGCTTTTGCTTTTCCGATGGCGATGAAATCCTCAGATCTATATTGCCCAATCCTTTTCCTCCTCTCCGAAAATAACGTTGATAACAGAAGCGTTGTCCTTTTCATCATCACTGTCAAGTGTCTTTATAACTGTTGCAAGCTCTTTAGCTGCACCTGTCAGCTCCTTTAGTTGTTTCAGATTTCTTTCCTCCTCCTTTTTCATAGCAGTGGCTTCTTTTGCAACTATATCCACCATCGTTGCTATGGCGGACCTGAGCTTTTTGTCAGTTTTCTTTGCTTTCAATGCTTCATCTCCTTTCTGACAGCATTATCTTACTACATCTTTTTGATTATTTCTCCCCACGGTAAGTATGCGTTTTTTTACTTGTGAAGAGTAATTAATTTTTAAAAGCATTGAAAGAGAATGGATAACTTGTTATAATAAAAAGTGCGCACCCCTATGTCGTGCGCGTAAATAATTCCAGGTAGGTGTATCTAATGAAGAAACAGGCATTTAATCCCTTCCTTCCGGGATGGGAGTATATTCCCGATGGCGAGCCTTACGTTTTCGGCGACAGAGTTTATCATTACGGCAGTCACGACCGATTCGGAGGTGAGGGCTTCTGCCTTAATACATACGTTTGCTGGTCTGCACCTGTTGACGACCTTGGCAACTGGACATATCACGGCGAAATATACGATACAAGAAACGACCCATTTAACCGAGAGGGAAAGTGGACAGGCTATGCTCCCGATATGTGCAGAGGTGCTGACGGAAGATATTATCTTTATTATGCTATTAATAACGATTCAGTAATGAGTGTTGCTGTGTGCGACGAGCCTGCGGGAAGGTTTGAGTTTTACGGACATATAAAGACCGCCGACGGAAGGATATACGGGACGAAACCGGGAGACGTTTTCTGTTTTGATCCCGGTGTACTTCTTGACGACGACGGAACAGTTCATCTCTATATGGGATTTTCTCCCACATGGGAGCTGGCAGATGATATAAGCGGTGCTCTTGCAGCGGCAAGAATAGACGGTGCATATCACTTTGAGCTTGAGCGCGATATGCTTACTATCAAGGGAGAGCCCGATATGGTCTGTCCCGGTATGCTTCATTCTAAAGGTACATCCTTTGAGGGGTATGGTTTCTTTGAGGCGCCAAGTATCAGAAAATTTAACGGAAAGTATTATTTTATCTATTCTTCAGAGCATTAT
>JAGBFZ010000121.1 GCA_018110855.1 Oscillospiraceae bacterium | reverse complement strand
GCCCTTTTCGGCGGTATCTGTGAAGTTAACGTAAAGAGTGGAATCAGGCTCGATGTATATGTACTTGTCCTTATCCACCGAAAGCTTTACCTCGCTGTCGGAGGCGGTGATTATCACATCGCCGCTTGCAAGCTCTGCATTTTTGTTTGCAGGTATCTGCCCGTCGTTTTTCAGAATGAAGGCGCTGCCTGTTATATCCCTGACGGTGACCTTTCTGTCTGTGCTTCCCGAGCTTGCAAGAGTGAAAACTATTATAATAAGAATCAGTGACACGGCGCTGATCGCTGCGATAACCAGCATGAGCGCATGGTCTGTGAGAAATTGAATCAGCTTTTTCATTATAGCAAACATATCCTTTTATGATCGGGCTTTTATATACTTCTACTTATTATAGCACAGGATATGAGATTTGTCAAACCTGATTTCTTCTTTTTCGACAATTGGTAAAATTACAGAAAGATGATTGACTTCTCAAAATAAATTTGGTATAATAATATCATATTATTTACATATCGGGACTTTGGGGAAAAGGTCTTTTTATGAAGAAAGGAAATGATTTGAAAAATGAATCTGAGTATCAAAAAAACGTTTGCGGTATTTATCTCTGCAGTCATTATGATGCTGGGTATGACAGCAATATTCGCGGCACCTGTAAGCGCAGCTCAGAAGGTGGGGCTGAGTAAGACCTCCGTTACTCTTGAGGTGGGTCAGACAACCACTCTCAAGCTGAACGGAACTTCAGGCGGCAAGGTAACATGGTCCATGTCTGACAAGAATGTAGCAAAGTATTCAAAGGGCGGAAAGGTCACTGCTGTAAGCGAAGGAACTGCCTATATCTATGCCAAATATAACGGCAAGAAGTATAAATGCAAGGTCACAGTCGTTCCTTCCGAGAAGCAGAGCAATGATGACAGCACAGTAAAAGTTAAAAAAGGCGGTTCTGTCAATGTTTACATTTATACGGATGTAAGCTCTCTTATGGTAGGTTCCTCGGACGAGAGCGTATGCTCCTTTTCGGGAACTGCGCTGAACGACGGCAGCGGATATCGTATCACTCTGAAGGGCAAGAAGAACGGTTCCGCAAAGATCATGCTTTATGACTATTATGATCCGGACAATTATGCGGAGTTTGACGTTAAGGTAGGTTCTGCTTCCGATGGAACGGTTTATTTCAGCTTCGGAGATGACTCGTCCTCCGCTGATTCGGGAAAAACTCAGGGTTCGGGTTCTTCCTCGGGCAATTCCAAATCGTCCTCAGATGAAGTTGACGAGGTTATCCGCCTTATCAACGAAGAGCGTGCCGCTGCGGGCAAGACTGCTCTGAAGAAAAATGACGAGCTTTGCAAAAATGCTCAGCTTCGTGCTTCTGAAATAAGCGGATATTTTTCACATACACGTCCCGACGGCACAGACTGCTTCACTGCGATCACCGTTCCCTATGGATATGCAGGCGAGAATATCGCAATGGGTCAGCGTGACGCCGAGGAGGTCATGGACTGCTGGATGAATTCCGAAGGTCATAAGAAAAATATCCTTTCCTCGAATTATACATCTGTCGGTGTAGGCTATGACCCTTCAACAAATTGCTGGGTCCAGATATTTATATCCGAATAAGGTAAAACAGGAGGCTTTGCTTTGAGTATTATCAGCAGCTTTTCCTCAGCGGACAGGAAGAAGTTTATCCTGCTCCTGCTGTGGCTCATTTCAGGGGTCGGCATGATAATTGTGGGGATAATGGCGCTTATCCGCCGAAAAGAGGCAATTGGAGCAATATCGGGCTTTCTGGGAGTGTGCGCTCTGATAACGGGTATCATCACCCTTATTGTGCGTATCTCACAGGTGAAAAGACTTGGAAAAAGAAATATCGGTCTTGATATTATCATCTGGCTTGCTCTGGGTATCCTGCTCCTTAATACGAGAATACTTCATAGGCTGGGAAAGCTTGCGTTTATTATATTCGGCATTGTTCTGATATGTGAGGGAGTGCGTGCCTTCATTGCCTGCCGGAAAAACAAGGAGGAGAAGGGCTGGTATATTCCTCGGATGATCTTTTCTGTGGGCTTTGTGATCCTTGGTATTATCGTGCTTTCCAATGCCGAGGCGATATTTACAAACCTGACCGCCCTTGCTGTGGGAATATTCTTCATTATCCACGGAACGGAGCTTCTTTACGAATGGATAGGCAGAGCAAAGCATTTCTATTATTTCAGAGGAACAGAATGAAAGGAAAATCCTGCTGATGGGTGTAAAGGGCATTATTTTTGATATGGACGGTCTGATGATAGATTCCGAGCGGATAATAAACCGTGCGGTGGTGAAAGCAGGCAGGGAAATGGGGCTTGCGGATATTGAAAGCGTCAGCCTTCGGACCATCGGAACGAGCAATGTCCGCACCCGTGAGATATATACATCGGTTTACGGAGAGGATTTCGGCTTTGACCGCCTTATGGACTTAAAGCACAGGTATATTGACGAAATGATCGGTGACGGGGGATTCCCGCCAAAGGAGGGTATTCACGATATCCTTGAATATGTGACAAAAAAGGGATATATCATTTCCGTAGGCTCCTCCACCAGAGAATGGGCAGTGAAGGAATTTCTCGGCAAGATCGGTGTTTCGAAATATTTTGACATATTTGTCTGCGGCGATATGGGGCTCAGAAGCAAGCCCTGCCCGGATATTTTTCTTGCCTGCGCCGAGAAAATGGGTATTGCACCCGAGGACTGCTTTGTTCTTGAGGATTCTCCCAACGGTATAAGAGCGGCGTTTGCTGCAGGCATGAAGCCTGTTATGATACCCGACATGATCGCTCCCGAGGAGGATATATTACCCATGCTTTATGCGCTGAAAGGGTCTCTTAAAGAGGCAATGGAGCTTTTTTGACAATGATTTGGGGAGGGCGGACACTTGAGCATTTTTTCGGGGATAAAGGGCTATATTTTCGATCTTGACGGCACGATCGCGGATTCAAACGGTGTATGGGAAAAGATCGACAGGAAGCTGATGGAAAAAAATCATATCCGTATTTCCGACAGGGAGCTTCATTCCGCTGCGGCAATGACCTATGAGGAGGTATTGGAGTTTTTCCATTCAAAAGGACTTTGCTATTCGCTGGAGCAGCTGAGGTCGGAAATCGACGCTCTTGCCGAATCCGAATACCGATATAATATTTTTCTCAAGGACGGTGCAGAGGAGGCTTTGCGGCTCATTAAGTCGCAGGGCGGAAAAATTGCACTTGCAACTGCTTCACCCAGAAGATTATACGAGCCTGTTCTGCGCAGAAACTGCGTTTACGGCTTGTTTGACGCATTCATCACCACCGATGAGGCGGGGGCGGACAAGGACCACCCCGATATTTACCTGAAGGCGGCGGAGATGATAGGCGTTCCTCCATGGGAATGTGCAGTTTTTGAGGACGTGCTGAGAGGAATAGTCAGCGCAGGAAATGCGGGAATGATCACTGCGGCGGTTTACGATGAATATTCCTCGGAGGACTTTGTTACAATGAAGCAGATAGCAGACGTTTTTCTTCTGAGCTTCCGTGATCTGCTGCCCATGCTTTTATCAAAATAACGGAAGGACTGTTATGCATTTGAGAAAACTATTAAAGGCTGTGCTCTCATTTTTTTCTGCTGCAGTGATCGCTGTCTGTCTTTCTGCGGGAGTCTCTGCATATGCGGGAAACGAGATGTACAAGATGTACGGCTTCAGCAAAAATGAAATATCTCTTGCCAAGCTCATCAGATCCACTTTGGAGAATTTTGTGGAGGAGGAAGTGGATATTTCAAAGTATAATGTGAGCTATGAGGAGTTTGAGGATATTTTCGCAGCAGTTATCCTTAACGAGCCGAAGCTTCATTATGTGGACTGCACGCAGGTCTCGCTGTCCTATAAGACGACAGATCATATTCAGAAATTCAAGCCTGTATATCACTGCTCTTTTTTTGAGCTTGATGAAAGAAATGCCAAGGTCGAAAAATTCTCAAAGTCTGTTATGAGCGGAATAAAAAGCAGCTGGTGCGACGAAGAGAAGATCCTTTATGTTCATGACAAGCTTGCCGCTCATATCACATATTATGAGGGAAAGGATGTAATCTACGGCAGGAATATTTATGATGCATTTGCGGAGAGCTCCTCTGTTTGCGTGGGATATGCCCTTGGGTTTCAGTATTTTATGGATAAGCTGGGGATACCCTGCGTAAATGTTACAAGCCCCGATCATATCTGGAACATGGTATGTGTTGATGGTCAGTGGTACCATGTGGATATTACTTGGGACGATTCGGCGGAAATTACAAAAAATACTGTATTTCACAATGTTCTGCTTCAGAGCGAGGAGAGTATGATCGAATTTGACAGTAAGCATGACAGGGCTGACAATTCGGCTGCTGCTGACGACAGCTTTTATGAAAACGCCTTCTGGACTGAATCAAGCTCGGTCATCAGCTATCTTAACGGCTACTGGTATTATACAAATCGTGAAGGTCTGAACAGATACAGCTTTGAAACAGGGGAAAGCAGGCTGCTTTATTCCATTGATACTGTATGGAAGGCGGGAGATGACAAGGGCTGGACAATTCCATTTTCCTGCACAGCGGTCTACGGCAAAAGCGTTTATTTTAACAGCACAGATACAATTTACAGATATGATACTTCAAAAAATAAGATATACAAGGTCTATTCTCCCAAGCTGACGGGAGATGACCAGATATTTGAGCTTTACGTTTCGGGAAACAAGCTGATATTCGGTACAGGTTCGGGAAAGGAACCTGTAAGAACAAAAAGAGCTATCCGTCTCAAGGCTTCATGAGAAGCGCTTTAAGGATATATGGAAGGGTTGGGTTCAGTTTATATGGATAAAAGATTTGCGGTGCTTATTGATGCAGACAATGTTTCGGAAAAATACATCAAGCCCATTTTAGATGAGCTGTCAAACGATGGTATTATTACCTACAAGCGAATTTACGGCGACTGGACGCGTCCCGCTCTCGGAGCATGGAAGCTGGTGCTTTTAAATCACAGCATCACTCCCATTCAGCAGTACAGCTAAACCACAGGAAAAAACGCCACAGATTCGGCTATGATAATCGACGCTAT
>JAGBFZ010000120.1 GCA_018110855.1 Oscillospiraceae bacterium | reverse complement strand
TCAATATCACGGAAATAGGCAGCCTCCTCGGGTCTGAACACCTTCAGAAAGTCATTTGTCATTCCGCAGGGGAAAAATGCTACCTCCGCTTCGGACAGATCGTCGAAGCCGCAGAGCATATTCCGCATTGTTCCCTCGCCGCCGCAGCAGTAGAAGCGCAGCTTTTCCCCTTCGAAGAAATGCCGTATCTTGCCCACAAGAATTTTTTCATAACCCGGATATCTGGTGTTGAATACATAGTAATTCAGTCCCGACATGGTGCCCAGCTTGTCCCGCAGACCGTCTGCGAGACTGCTCTGACCCGAGTAGGGATTTATAATAAATATGTGAGTCAAAATATATCACCCGATTCTTAATCTGCTTTTCGCTGTTCAGTCAAGCTCTACCGTGGTAATTTTGCCGAGATATGTGTCGAAATTGATGCCGTTTTCCGTTGCGGCAACATACTGAATGGTCTTGGGACCCGAGGCTCTGATATAAACGCTTGCCTTTTCATATACCACGTTCAGCCTGCATTTCTTTTTCATTACCTGATCTATGGGGATAGTGTTGGAGACCGCTTCGGGCAGGGGAGTGTAGAATATCTCAAAGGTGTCCTCATCAGCATCGGTAAAGTTATACCATACGTTGTAATCGGGCTTTCCCGAGAGGGTCATGGGAGCATTTTCATCGGAAAGGATATTGAAAAGACCGCGCTTATTAAAGCCGATGAAATACTTGAAGGGTATCTCGTCCTCCTTGGCGCTGAGAGCCTTGCGCTCGATAACGCCGCCCTTTCTGCACATGATAAGACCGAATGCCACGCCTGTTTTTCCTGTGGGATGCTCAAGGCTTCCTCTGTGTGGGTCAATGCCTCTGCTTTCCATAAGCTCATAGGCTTCCTCAGTTCCGAGAGGGGGATAGAGGACAAATTCAAAGCTTCTGTCAACACCCAGAGCATTGCTGAGCTTCTCCGCACCTTCGGCAAATTTCTCCTTAAAAAGCTCACTTACGAGCTTATTTCGGCAGGAATTGCCCGCAAGCATGATATTGATCTTTTCGGGCACAGAGGCGTTTGCCGCAGTATAGGAAAGGCTCATGGAGGAGAAGAAATTGTCGATTCCGCGGCTGATATTCTCCTTTATTATGTCAAGGAGCTTTTCCGCCGAGACATTAAGCTCGAAACGAGGGATAAGCTCGCCGTTTCTGTCGAAAAGGTCAACGCAGATGATGCCACGCTGAAATTCATCGGCATAGGTGTCCGTTCCTTCCCATATAGGGCGCAGATGCTCCATCATATGGCGCATATTGGCAACCGCTTCCTTTGAGCGGGCTATGACCGCCGCAGAGCCTGCAAATTCGGCGCAGCGGGGGGGCAGGGTGAAGGTTATGCCCTTTTCGGCAATTTTGTCGTAATTATCTCTGAAAACGGTTACGGAAAGCAGCTCAAGAAGATTTTCTCCACCAAGATATCTGTCTCCGCCTGCGCCGTAATTCTCTATTGTATAGTCGAATTTGCGCTTTTCCGAGGGACGGCATACACCAAAGTCGAAATCTGCCGTTCCTCCGCCGAAATCGAATATACCGTAATGAAATTCCTGTCCGCTTTCGGGGAATATCCCGTATTCCTTCATTGCGCATACCGCATATGCCGCAGGCTCGCTTACAGAGCCGTCCACACGGAAATCCGCCATTACCTCTTCATCAGCAAGTATCTGCGGGGGGAGAGACTTCATAAGTCCTCTTTCAAAGGAGGCGGTTATCCTTTCGCGGACATTCTTTTCGAAGGTCACAGGGAAGGAAAGATAATAATCGAGGAATATGCCGTTACGCATATTGTTTATATAAAGCCCGATATAGTAGGCGTAAAGCTCGATGGGATCAAAGTCAGCGGGATCATCGCTCATATATGGGGGGAGAAGATATTCTCCCCCCGAGCGGTCGCATATCCGTAAGGGGTAATTTCCCTCTCCCGCCCACTGCTTAATGTCGCAGATGAAGGAATAATAATCCTTGCTGGCAGTGCTTTTCATATCGGAATAGGCGGTATGGGAGATGGGCAGATCTTCCCAGAGAGTTTCGGGTCTGCCCGGACGGGAATTGTATTTTGCGAGAAAGCTTTTCACGTCCGCAAATTCCATGACCGTTGGATTTTCGTAATGCTCGGGTTTTCCTGCGTCGGAAAGCCTTCCTGTTCCGATTGCCATAGGGAGAGTATGCTCGGTGGATTTCTGATATACCACAACAGTGCTTTTTGTACCGAAATCTATGGCGATAATGCCGTCCCTGTCAGCGTCGGAGGCGGGGTTTCTTGCGATAAGAGGCTCGGTTATCTCGATGGCATAGTCAGGCTCGTCCCATTCGCCGTTCCAGAGATCCCAGTGACCACGGTTGGGGTCGGAAAGGAGCTTTTCATCATAAGGGTCGATATCCCCTCTGCGCTTTTCGCAGTTTAAAAGGCTTATTTTCAGCGCCTTTGAGAAGTCACTGTCTGCTTTTATCCTTGTAACGGCAAGGAGAGTTTCCATGGAAAAATCAAGACCGTTTACGCTGCCCGTAAATTCACCTGCGGCGATATCCTCGGAAAGCCTTGTGCAGTCAAAAACGATATGCCCCTCGGGAGAAAGACCCATATAGCTTTTATCCGACTTGCACAGCCTTATCAGATCGGAAAAGCTGTCCTCCTCAGCGGGAGTGAGACCCTGCGGGATAAGCTCCTTGTCAAGCAGCACCATAATAAGCTCCTCGCCCTTGAGAGGAAGCCCGTTTTTGCCTGTAAAGCGCACCGAAGGGATACAAACCGCTTCATGGTGGCTGGCGGTATTAAAGCCGTAGGTCGTACCGTCTGAAAAGTCATATGCCTTGACGATGCCGTTTTCCCTGCAGGCAAAGAGACAGCTTTCAAAGCCCGAAAGCTTTTCCACACCCGAAGCCCGCAGCTCGGGGAGCGTCATAAGATTTCCCTCAAAGCCCTCGAAGCTCCTGTTGAATTTCGACTCTGCAAAGGAGAAGAACACATTCTGCTTAGAAGGCTTGAATGCCGACAGATCGGGGAAAATGCCGCTTACCGCCGTATTGAACCACACGCTGCGGTTAGCGAGCTTGACCCACTGTCCGCTCAGCAGAGAAAGTGTCTTTTGAATGATCGGATCGAAAAGCCTTACCTGAGTCTCCACAGTCTGAGGAATACGGCTGATGACAGCATTTGAGATATATTCTCTGTCGGTGGGGATAAGACTGATCTTTTTGGTGTCCACGGTTTTTCACGCCTTTCGTTCATAAGGGGATATAAGGGAAAAATATTATAAAGTAACAACAGCTTTTCTAATCACTTTGCCGTTGGCTGCGGCAACACAGCCCTGAAGCAGCACAGAGCCTATCTTACCCTGTCTTGCAGTGCCTGTGCTGCGGTGAAGCTCTTCATTATACTCGTCTCCCGCTTTCACCTCGGTGATGCGGTAAACGGGCTGGGAAAAGGTGGAATTATAGCATGAGAGAAGATATGAATACAGCTCGCAGAGAACGGCGATATCCGCTTTGGATTCCTCATATTTATTGATAACAAGCTGCTCGGTGTAATCTCTGAGACTTTTTAAATTTTCGGGAAGAACTCCGCATAAAAATATACCGTTTAATGTATTGTTCTTGAATATCCCCTGCATTACCCTTGCGCAGCTCTCGGAAAGGGTCTTGTATTTTTCGTAAAGAGATATCTGCATGGCATAGGAGCTGCAATAGCTGTCCAGAGAATCCTGACACCGCTTGAGCCTGTTTGTAAGCTCGGCGTTTTCAGTGCGCAGCCTGCCCGCTTCAAGCTCCAGCAGAGCGATCTGACGGGAGAGAGCGGCATTTTCCGCACTGAGGGCGGTTGCGTCATTCTGAGGGAACAGCTCGGTCTGTCCCTCAAGCCTGTCTTCTGCGGCTTTGTCAGCGATAAGCTCTGTAAGCTCCGCCTTTATTCTTTCGTCACTGAGCGCTTCGGTAAATATTTCATATAGCTTTCGGGGATTCATGGTCGGTTCTCCTGTTTATCTGAATCTGTTCTGTTCCTTGTCGTATTCAAAGCCTGCCGCTCTGAGCTTTTCTGCAAGCTCCTCCTCACGGATATCCATATCCTCGCAGAGAGCTTCAAGTGAGGGATAAATATCCCTGAGCTTCATATTAATAAAGCTAAGCAGCATTATGGGATCATTCGGAATATTTGCGTTCATAATGGACTTGCTCCTTAAAATTTTACTCCACCTTATATTATACTCTATAATTTGACTTTCTGCAAGGGTGTTTTGATGGAATTTATCATCTTTAGATTTATTTACCTTACATTCATATTTTTTTGGATAAATTTTGTTCTTTTTCCATAAGGCAGACACATTCAACGTGCCCCGCAGCGGGAAACATATCCACCGCTCTGACCCTTACAAGACGATATCCCTTATCCGCAAGATATCGGCAGTCCCTTGCGGCAGTGGCAGGATTGCAGGATATCATGACAATTCGCTCAGGAGCCATTTTCACAATAGAATCAAGAGTAAGCTCATCGCAGCCCTTTCTCGGCGGGTCGGTGATTATCACATCGGGCTTTCTGCCGCTGTCAAGGAGCTGCTTTGCGGCTTGTCCCGCATCGGCGCAGATAAAGTCGGCATTTCGGATATTGTTGTTCTCCGCATTTTGTTTAGCGGAAACAACAGCTTCGGGAATAATTTCCGCACCCGTCACATGACCTGCTCTGTCCGCAATGGACAGTCCGATGGTTCCCGCACCGCAGTATAGATCAAGCACGTCCTCCGTTCCTGTGAGGGCGGCGTAATCAGCCGCTATGGCATACAGCCGCTCTGCCTGAGGAGTGTTCACCTGATAGAATGATAGGGGATTTAGGATTATCTTATTTCCGCACATTGTGTCGGTGATATATTCCTCTCCCGCTATGCATTGGAGCTTGTCCCCCATGATAACGTTGGTGTTTGCAGGATTTATGTTCATCATCACTGACTTAATTTCGGGGAATCTGCTCATAAGCTCAGTGCCCAGCGGGCATAGTTCCCTTGAAATATTCTTCCTCACCACGAAGCATACGGCAATTTCCCCGCTGTGATAGCCCCGTCGGATATATATATGCCGCAACAGCCCCGTTCCCGTCTTTTCGTTGTATGGGGAAATATGCTTTCTGTTCACATACTCCATTGTGAATCTCAGTATATCCGAAAAAATATCGGGCTGGAGCTTACAGTCGGTGCAAGGAATGACCCTGTGACTGCGATTGGCGTAAAACCCGCATACGGTCTTTCCGTCCCTGTCAGCCGCCACGGGATACTGTGCCTTGTTGCGATATCCGTCAGTCTCTGTGCAGCCTTCGATAGGTTCATATTCAAAGCTATCCTCGGGAAATTTGCCCAGCCGCACAAAAGCGTTCTTCACGATATTCTCTTTTATTTTAAGCTCCGCAGAGTAGCTGATATGACGGAAAACGCAGCCACCGCAAGTGTTTTTGACATTGCAGCCCCTGTCGGCTCTGTCGGGAGAGGGAGTAAGAAGCTCAAGAATAATGCCGTAATAATAGCTTTTCTGCTCCTTGACGATCTTGCACCTGATAACGTCTCCCGTAACTGCTCCCGAGACAAATACCGCCGCTCCTGAGCCGTCGGGAGCGGCAATATGTCCCACGCCGTTTCCCTCGGCGGTCACATCGGTTATCTCAAGTCTTTCAATGATATCATTTTTGGACAGCTTTATTTTAAACACCCCTGATTATAATAGTTTATTTCCCTGTGTTCAGGATAACTTCTCGCCGCACTTTGCACAGTAGGAATTTTCCCCGCTGTTCTTTGCTCCGCAGAACTTGCATACCTTAGGCTTGCCGCTTGCCTCCTCGGCATATTCCAGCTGAGCCTCAAGCATTTTAATCTCCTTGATGAGCATTTTCATATTGCCTGTGGTATCGGTGCCGTCCCTGTGCATCTCATAGCAGGTCTTTCCGAGAGCGTAGTATTTATCCCTGAGCTTTACTCTGAGCTGCGCCTTCTCGATATATGCCTTGGACATATTGACTGCGCCGTTTGCCTTGACAGTGAGCTTGTCGAAAAGCTCCTTGGAATCGCTGATGAGATCATCCATGTTGTAGTTCATAAAAACAGACCGCCTTTCGCATATTATTAAATTTTACATTCCCGATAAAAATTTCTCAAGCTCGGGCTTGTAGCCCATCATTTTTTCGTAGCGGGATATGTACTCATAGGGATATTTGTAATTGAAATACCTTGTGATCTTGCCCGTTTCCCTGTCAATGAGCTTGGTTGAACCCGAAGCTCCGCAGGCAAGGATATTCTGAGCTTCTTCCATGATGTAGACGTTGTAAAGTCCCTCTTTTCCCTTTTTTGCGTAGCCCACGTTTTCGAGATTTCCCACAGTGTTTTTCTGCCGATATAAATAATATGGCATGAAGTCATTGCGGGTCAGGGCATCGTATGCGTAATTCACCATGCGGGAAACGCTGTCGTCCGTGAGATAGCCGTCTCTGAAGCTCTCCGCCGATTTGAACAGCTCCGCAGAGCGCTTTACGGTAAGGGTGTGAACAGTAATGCTCTCGGGGTCCATGGCAATAAGCCTGTCGATAGTGTCCTTGAAGCCCTCAAAGGTGTCAGTGGGCAGCCCTGCAATGGTGTCGGTGTTGATGTTGTCAAAGCCCAGCCGCCTTGCAAGGGAGAAACACTCCTCGAACTGCGCCGCAGTGTGATTTCTGCCGATGGCTTTCAGAACGCCGTCCTGCATAGTCTGAGGATTTATGGATATCCTTGTGGCGCCGTTATCCCTGACGGCGATCAGCTTATCTTCCGTGATGGTGTCAGCTCGCCCCGCTTCTACAGTATATTCACGAATACGGGAAATGTCAATGCTTTTTTCGATTGTTTTCATTATTTTTTCGATTTCCGCCGCAGAAAGTGATGTTGGAGTTCCGCCGCCGATATAAACGGTATCGCAAAAAACATTCTTTCCCTTGAGCATTTCGCCCAAATCGGATATCTCACGGCAGAGCATTTCCACATACTGCGGAATAAGCTGCTTTGCGCCCTTTGAGCGTATGGAATGGGACACAAATGAGCAATATGAGCAGCGTGTGGGACAAAATGGTATCGCCACATATAGAGAATAGCTTTTCGGGTCAAGGCTTTCGAGTGCAGGAGCCTGAGTTACGGCAGTGTGATAGGAAAGGTCAGATTTTCTCCTGCTTATGAAATATTTTTCGTGGAGCCTTTCAAAAACCTCGTCCCTGCCGCAGCCCTCGCTTATAAGCGCATTTACCTTTTTAACGGGGCGGATACCCGTAAGGCAGCCCCACTCGGGGGAAATGCCCGTAAGCTCGGACATTACGGTATAAAGCATACGGCAGAGAGCAAGCTCCCTTTCGCTTTCATCGCATAAGGGCGCTTCGGCGCTGATTTCCTTTCCGCAAAGCCCTGCCGATACAAAAAGCTTGTCCGTTACGGAAATAAGAACGCTGTCTCCCGTCTCGTCATAATCACCGTCAAAAACGAAATCAAAGCCTTCCAACGGACAGAAAAGCTTCATCACCGCTTCGACCTCGTATTTATATGAATTATTTTTAAAATATACAGTCATTTTTGCATATCACCTTATATATGGATTCAGAATTTCTTGGTTTTTGGGGGTGTTCTTTAGTTTGCAGACGGTGTAGCTGCCATTTTTATTTTTTCCGTTTATCCGCAGCTCGTTTCCTTCTATGTCAGCAAACAGAGCTTTATTTTTGTGATTTTTGATCAGAATAATACCTTTCTTTGTGACAAAAATCAGATCACAAAGGATATAATTTATTGAGGTAGTGCTCCAGAATATCATCATAAGCCCGTCGTCAAGGCATTTTGCTGCTCTTTTTTCATCCAGCTCTATCTGATGTGATACAAACTCATCTTCATCGACTATTGTGATACTTTGGGGATATTTCTCCATATAGACCGCAGAGCCCCGCTCTCTGTAATCCGCAATTTCTCTTTTGCACTCAGAAAGCTCGGAAAAGAATAATGCTGCTGAGAATATCGTTCCCGCCGCAACAACTCCGCATAAAATATTAAATCCGATGCCTTTGGTGAATGCCGTCAGCCTTATGCCTTTTTTTGCAGCATTAATAATGCAAAAAATATTGCTTATAAGTATAACAGCTTCGATAATAATAAGCAGTATTATTACGATTTCAAAAGCCTTCATATGCTGTCTCCTTTGCCGTTTGCCCGTAAACGCTCGGCGGTTTCGGGGGGGGATTACCTCGTCCTCAGCCCCGCCGCATATCTGAGATAGGGATTATGCTGTCTCTCCTCAACCATAGTCGTAGAAGCCCCATGCCCGGGATAAACGGTGTAATTTGTATTCCTGTCAAATTCGTAAAGCATTCTGAGAGTGTCGCTCATAACATCATCATTGCCGTCTGCCATATCGGTCCTTCCCATGCTGCCGTTAAAAAGTGTGTCTCCGCTGAACATATTGTCCCCGAGAAGATAGCATACAGAGCCGCTTGTGTGACCGGGAGTGTGGAGGACCTCAAATTCCAGCTCATCCTGCGTGATGACCTCACCATCGCTGACAGCAACAGCATTTTCCACAGGATCAATGGGTGGGAGAGAAAAGAACTGCGTCAGATTGGTTCGGTCGTTGTGCAGCTTGTCCTCGTCGAATTTGTGAATGTATATCTTCGCACCCGTTTCCTTTGCAATTCTTGCCGCCGCAGCAATGTGGTCGCAGTGACCGTGGGTGAGAAGTATCTTTTTCAGCTCAATGCCCTTTTCCATCAGCGTGTTAATAATGCTCTCACCGCCATAGGGAGCGTCAATGAGAACGCCGTTCATATTCCCGGCGGTGACAATGTAGGAATTTACCCCGAAATTACTCATAGGGGGAAGCTTGATAATTTCCATAAAAACAGTCCTTTTCTAACAAAATCGGGTGACAAAGGCGCATTGCGCCTGCCACCCGCCGGTTGTGAATTTGTATGTGGTGATGGCGGAATATCAGTCCTCGCCGTCTCCGAAATCGGTAGCCTGCATGAGCATATCCCATGTGCTGTTAACGCTCTGAACGCATTCGCAGTATTTCTCGGAAATCATTTCCTTGGGGATGCCAAGCTCCTCCGCCAATGACTTCATCTTTGACCACTCAGCGTTTTCATAAGCGATAACAGTGTCATAGAGCATACCCGATCTGCCCTCATGGTCGGTAAGAGCAAGCTTGATATCATCGCTGATGGGAAGCTGAGCCAGCACCTCGCCAATGGGCATCTGCATAAGCTTGCCCAGAGTGGAGAACATACCCATAAGATATGCCTCGGAGCGTGAGATAGGCATATCATCCGCAAACTCCACCAGCTCTGCGCAGAAGCTTCCTCTCAGGAAGGACAGCTTTATAAGCTCATCGGGCATGGAGCCGTCATCAGTCTTGAAGCTGAGCAGATATATCCACTGCTTTAATTGCCCCAGACCTAAGATAACAAGCGCCTGCTTAACGGATTTCGCGCGGTTTCTCAGCGCAAAATAAGCGGAATTTACAAGCTTTAACAGAGCATATGTAAGGGAAACATCTCGTGAAACTATTTCCTCTATCTCGTCGATATCGGGTTCATCCCTGTTTACAGCAACCATGAGCATCATAAAGTTGCCCTGCATAACCTTGGATTTCTGCATCGCAGCGGGCATTTTCTCGGAAACGTATGAGCCTTGGAAGCTGACGCAGCCGTATAGCTTAGCCTTTTCGTATGCCTCGGCGCAGTCGATGTTATAAGCGATCATCCCCTTGCCGAAGGATCTTCCTATCCTTATGACATTTTCAAGAGAGGGATCGTTGTAATTCTTGAAATTCACCTTGATAAAGTCTACTATATCAAGCACGCCGAAATAACGGGGGGCAAACTCAAAATCGATAACTGCTATCCTGTAACCCATCTGCTTGAATTTGGTAATAAGTGCATGGGACATGGGATTAGTGATAAGTCTGTCCTCGATCTGAATGACCAGCTTATCGGTATCGAACATTTTGGGGATATTCTTTACTAAGAGATTGCGTGTGAAGGTGATATATGCGGTCTTGCCGCCCATAAAATTATCGCTGTCAATGGAGGAAAGGAAGGTTTCGATAGCGTTTGCGGCTGTGGTATCATCCGCCTGCCACATCTCCACCTGGTCATCGGCGTACATTATCTCATAGCCAACAGCCTTCTGATCCTTATTCATTATTGTTTGCTTGACAATATACGGCTCCATATTACTATCTGCTCTCCTTTGTTGTGTTAATATACGGGTATAAATAGTCTTACAGCTATTATACCACATTATTTACAAAATTTCAACTGCATAGCGGTAATTTTTTGAAGCGTTTTTTTGTGCAATTTTTCGGAAATATTAAAAAAAGGGGACTGCTAAGCACAGCAGCCCCCGAAAAAGTCATTGATCAAAGCATATGTGCCCTAAGCTCCTCGCCGCTCTGTCTGCAAAGATATGCGGGAGGAATGTCAAAAATAGTCTTGCAGCCCGAAACGCCCTCGCTGCTGAGACGATAAGCAGCTCTTGCATAAGCGAGAAGCACGCTTGAGGTAAACTCGGGATTGGAATCAAGCTTCAGGCTGAACTCCATAACATGGCTGTTTGCGCCATTATCACCTGTCTTGCCCGAGCGGATAACGAATCCGCCATGAGGGATGCCGCTGTGATCTCTCCGGAGCTCCTCCTCGGTAATAAAATGAACGGTGGTGTCATAGTCGGAGAAGTAGTTGGGCATGGTCTTGATATCATGCTCGATCTGAGCAAGATCAGCACCCTCCTCGGGAACAACAAAGCACTCTCTTGTGTGCTTTTCACGGGTGGTAAGCTCGGGGTTTTCACCCTTTCTTACTCTCTCAAGTGCACTCTCCACAGGAATGGTGTACTGCTTTGCATTCTTGACACCCTTAACGCGTCTTACAGCGTCGGAATGACCCTGACTAACGCCCTTGCCCCAGAAGGTGTAGTCTGCGCCCTCGGGAAGAACAGCATTGCCGAGCATTCTCATAAGTGAGAAAAGACCGGGATCCCAGCCGATGGAGATAATTCCCACCTTGCCCGATTCCTTAGCCGCCTTATCCACATTCTCAAAATGAGAGGGGATCTTAGCATGGGTGTCAAAGCTGTCGATAACGTTGAACAGCTTTGCAAACTCGGGTGTCTGCACAGGCAGATCGTTTGCGCTTCCGCCGCAGAGAATGAGAACGTCGATTTCCGAAGCATGAGCCGCAGCGTCCTTCACCGAATATACGGGAACGTTCTCTGTAACTATCTTAACGGAAGCGGGGTCGCGGCGGGTAAAAACAGCCGCAAGCTGCATATCGTCATTCTGTCTTATTGCGTATTCAACGCCTCTGCCCAGGTTGCCGTAGCCTAAAATACCTATTCTTATCATAAATATCATATCTCCCTGAAAAAAATATTGCTTTTTCACCGACAGCAGAATATGCAAGTTTGAACTATAAATCCTGCAAGCTGTACTTATTTTATGATATCAGATTATTTTGCATTTGTCAATATAAAATGAATATTTTTTTGTCCCTGATAATGGAGATATTCCTATGCATTATGCATAAAAAAGCATCAGCGAGACATAATAGCAGGGAATTTACATTGAAAGGTCGTGTCGGATTGACAGTAGTATTTATCCGTGCCGTTATACTGTATTGTGTGCTGATTTTTTCCGTCCGTCTCATGGGAAAGAGGCAGATAGGAGAGCTGCAGCCCTCAGAGCTTGCAATAACCATACTTATCTCAAACATCGCCACCCTGCCTGTGGAGGACCTGAGTATCCCTCTAATAACAGGACTTATGCCCGTGCTTACCCTTGTCTGCCTTGATGTGCTGATGTCATGGCTGTCCATGAAATCGAAAAAGATGCGCGGCATTGTTTCGGGCGAGCCTGTAATAATCATCAGCGACGGAAAGGTAGATCAGCAGAAGCTGTACAATCTCCGCTTCACCACCGACGATCTTATGGAGGCAATACGTTCACAGGGCGTATTTGACCTTGAGCAGGTGCAGTTTGCGGTGGTGGAGACAACGGGAAAGGTAAGCGTATATCCAAAATTCAAGAACCGTCCCGTCACAAATGAGGATATGGATATAAAAAATGCTTCTAACGACCCGCCTGCGGTGGTGGTTCAGGACGGCAAGGTAATGAAGTCCTCTCTCAAGCGTCTTGGTCTGGGCGAGGAATGGCTTCAGAAGATACTCTCCGAAAACGAGCTTCATGAAACGGATATTTTCATTATGACCGCCGAAACTGCAGGCAAGTACCGTATTATCAAAAAGGCGCTTTCAAAGGACTGCAAGGGGGAAAAGGTAATTGAAAAGAGTTAAGATAGCCGCTGTTCTGATATCGGCAATACTAATATATTCCATATGCTCACTGTTCATCCTTGACGATCAGAACGACAAATTCAAGGCACGACTCCAGGAGGTGCAGAGGGTGTATGAAAGCGGCGATACCGAGGAGGCATTGCGGCTTTCCAACGAGCTGAACGAATACTGGCATAAGTATGAAAAAAAAGTCACCATGCTTGTGCATGATGACGCATTGGCAAGTGTGAACATCTCCATTGCAAAGATAACCCCGTTTATATCCAACGAAAACGAGGAGCTTATTGCGGAGATACAGTCCATCTATCATCAGATAGATCAGATCTATGAGGAGGAGTTTCCAACATGGTATAATATCCTCTGATTCAGATGAATAATCCCGCCGCCAGCGCAGCACCCGCAGCAGCAACAGCCACCACAATAAGCGGCAGACCGAAAAACGCCGTTATAAGGGCTGCAATTGTTCCGACAGCCGCTGTTATGACATTTCCCGTTGAGTAGAAAATGGCTGGGAATGTCATTGCACTCAGCACAGTGTAGGGAATATATTGCAGAAAGCTCCGCAGAAAGCGTGACTTGATTTTCTTCCTGAAAAGGGTGAGGGGGAGCATACGGATAAGATAGGTCACTCCCGCCATAACGGCAATATAAATGACTATGTTCATTCTTCCTTCCCCTCCTCATCATCCTTTACAGGGGCGATAAGAGCCATAACAGCCGCAGCCAGCGATGCGCTTATAATAATAGCAAAGCCCACACTTACCCCTGTAAGTACATATTTAAACAGCAGACTTACAGCCGCCGCAATAAGAACAGCTCCGAAAATGCTTTTGCTTTTCCTTGAGGGGGGAATGATGATAGCAATGAACATTCCGTAGAGAAGTATGCCCATTGCGCTTGTGAACAGCGGAGGAAGAGCCTGTCCTGCAGCCGCACCGAGAAGCGTTCCCAGCGTCCAGCCGATGAATGAGATAAGTATAAGCCCGTACATATACCATGGCTTTATTTTCCCGGGCTGCGCAGAAGCAACGGCGAATATCTCGTCAGTTATCCCGAAGGAAGCGAGCATTCTGTGAGGAACGGTAAAGGAATCGTCCAGCTTTTGCGAAAGGGAAAGCCCCATCAGGGAATAGCGCAGATTGATAATAAGCTGAGTGAGAGCCATTTCGATAAGAGTACCGCCCGCAGCGATTATCTCCACCCCTGCCGCCTGTCCCGCAGAGGTGAGATTGGAGGCGGAAATGCCCACGGCGGCAGCTATGGACAGTCCTGCCCGCACCGCCGTTATCCCGAAGCCGAAGGATACGGATAAATATCCTAAGGCAATGGGAATACCGTGGATAAGTCCTTTAGTGAATCCTTGTTTCATTATTTACCCAAAAACTCAAGATTTTTTCTGATAAGCTCGCAGCGCTGCTTTACGCAGTCAACGGAACGCAGGGGGTCCGAGGGAGTGTTGAAGGTGTAATCCATAAGCTTGTCAATAGTAGTAGCGGCAACATGAACACGGGTGTCCGAGGAAGCATAATAAATGTAAACGTCCCCGTTTTCTCTGACAACTGCGCCGTTTGTGAAGCATACATTGGAAACGTCGCCCACTCTTTCGCTGCCGTGGGGAGCAATGAAAAGACCCGAGGGAGAAGCAATGAGCTTTGTGGGGTCATTCAGATCGGTTGCAAATACATAAATAACGTAGCGAAGACCTGCAGCAGTGTTTCTTACACCGTGGGCGATATGTATCCAGCCCTTGGGGGTCTTGATGGGAACAGCGCCCGCACCGTTTTTCACCTCTGTAATGGTGTGATACTGCCTTGGGGAGATAACGACCTCCTCGGTGCAGATAACAGGATTTGTGATATCCTCGCAGAGACCGAAGCAAACGCCTCCGCCCGAGCCTGTCTGAATGAAATCGTCCTGAGGACGGGTATAGAAGGCATATTTGCCCTCGACAAATTCGGGGTGGAGAACAACGTTTCTCTGCTGGGGGGACTTTGATTTAAGATTGGGGAGTCTCTCCCATGTTTTCAGGTCCTTAGTGCGGACAATGCCCGCCTGAGCCACAGCCGCAGAAAGGTCGGAGCTTGTTTTGTCCTTGCTTTCGGAGCAGAATACGCCGTATATCCAGCCGTCCTCATGCTGAGTAAGACGCATATCATAAACGTTTGTCTCCTCAGGCTCGGTGTCGGGGAGCTGCACGGGGAAATCCCAGAAACGGAAGCCGTCAACAGGGCTTTCGCTCTCAGCAACAGCGAAGAAGGATTTTCTGTCATTACCCTCAACTCTTGCCACAAGGTAATATTTACCGTTCAAGAAAATTGCCCCCGAATTAAGCACAGCATTTATGCCAAGCCTTTCCATAAAATAGGGATTTGTTTCGGGGTTGAGATCATATTTCCAGATAATGGGAGCATGATCTGCAGTGAGAACAGGGTATTCATAACGGTCATAAATGCCGTTGTATGCCTCGGATACGCGGTTTTTGCGGGTGATAAGAGCCTCGTAGCGTGCCTCCGCACGGGCTTTGTTTTCGCTGAAAATGCTCATGACTATTCTCCTTTTAGGTAATTTCGCATGGGGCAATAAATAACACGAGAATATTATAGCATAATTTTTTGGCAAGTTCAAGAGCGGTTTTGTAAAAAAATCTCCCGCCGAAAACCGATTCGGCGGGAGATTCAGCTTGTTGAAAAAGTCCATAGATGAAAAAATCT